>NZ_JAFNNQ010000002.1:4891-196194 GCF_026536675.1 Gilliamella sp. B2717
TTACCGCCTGCTTTCGCTGACGCCGTGTCAGTGGATGCGCATTATAGAGCCTTAGAAAAATCATGCAAGCAATTATTTCAAATTTTTGTGCGTTTGTTTCATATTTATTCAAAGCCATTTGCGATAAATTTTTGACATAAAACAAACCAACCAGATAAGGTCTTGTAAAAACAATTTGCTAGATAATTATCATTACATTTCTATTCATTCACCTTACCATAGCAACAATAATTACTTTACTTAATCCTTCTTATTTAAAAAAACTGTTGTGGCAATCATTTTTATTTTTTAAACCCATAATTTTTTTATCCAAGCTTAATTAAAGTTAACGTTAGCGAATACTACCTATGACATAAACTGATTTATCTTTTAATATAAATTTTATTATACAAGCAACCAGCACACTGAACGCCAATGTGAATATTAATAAACAAACTGCAACAATTGCAGCTAATTCACCATTTTCTGTTTTAAGAATACTGCCCAGTTGTGAAACTTGAATTAATTTTAAAAGCTCAATAATGATTATTTGATGAATAAAATAAATTGGAAAACTTATATTAGCCATAAATGAGAAAAATTTATAAACCATCCCGTCATTCGTTTTATGATTCAATCTATCTAAAAAATAGAGTGCTAACATAAATAGGATAATTTTTTGCAACGTATCAAGCCAAAGTTTTTCGACACCAAGATTATCAACATAACGCCCAACAAAAGTGACAAAAAAGCACAATCCTAAAAAAGCCATAATCAGATATAAGTTATTTTTAATTGCTTTGATGATTGTTTCATAATGTTGTCTAGTCATCATTCCGATTAAATAGACAGGACCATAATGTAATAAATTTAGTAGGGGTTTAGTAAAGTCAGGTTTTGTGAACATAACAACCCAAAACATACATATCAGACCGGCAACAATCAAATTCTTTTGTGATAACTTATAAAACAGAGGCGCCATGATATAAATAATGATAATCATTGGGATGAACCAGAGCGGTAATAACTGCGAACCGGTTAGCATCATGATAGTAATCTGACTCATAACACTCGTTTGCGTAACAGAAAAAAACGGTAATTGTGATAATTGTTGATAATGAAAAAAAAGAAAACAAAATATAGATACAGAGATATAAGGACAGACAACCGTTTTAAATTTGGATAAATAATATGTTTTTGTATTATATTTGTAAGTTAAATGTTGAAACAGAAATCCTGCAATTAACACAAAAAAAGTTGTGAAATTAAAGGCAAATAAATTTAAAAACGAGTAAAGATAACTATTTTCAATTAAGGTTTTATTATTGATAAATACACCTAAGCAATGACTGAAGACAATCATCATAATTGCAACGCCACGTAATACGTGGATGGAGTGAATTTTTTGAGCTTTTACAGTTGTCATTTTTAATAGTAATGATAGAAAATATATAATTCTCTATACTGTATCATATAATTAAACGACAATAATAAGTATTTATAAAAACGAAGATAAACAGTTATCAAAGAAATGTTAGATTGTATTAATGTTCTCTATTTAATTTCTTTGCAGCAAACGAACAGATAGGAATGATTTCTCGATGTTCTTCAGTTAATTTTTTGACAGTAAGATCGAGTAATTTATCAGCCAAACCATGACCACGATAACTTGAATCCACAAAAGTGTGATTAATTGTCGCTTTGTCTTGACCAATACGAGAAAATGTCATTTCTGCTATTTCTTTATCATTATCAAGAATATAAAATCTTTCTGGGTCTTCTTTATAGATAAGTGACATACGCTTCTCCTTACATTCGGGATAATAAGTATAGAGTGTAAAATTATTTGTTTATGATGTTACCAACTTATTTATATTAAGGAATTTTATTTAGATTTTGCAGTTATTCTTTTCGGAGTTAACGACCCTTCGTTAACATGATTTTTATCGATTATTTATGGATAATATTAACTTTGTTGAAGTTATATTGAAATTTTTTAAATCATATAAATTTAAAAAGTAGAACGGTATTAACTTGATCCATTAACACATCATTTTATATTTCATAGGTGAACTTTTGATATAAACGTAATATTCCCATTATATTCAATTATTCACCTTCATTTGATTTACCATTTGTTGATATTTTTAAAGATTACTGTACATTCTAAAATAGACGTTTAGCAACATTATATAATTCCATATCAAACGGACGTTTCATTGTATTAATTGCTTCTATGATGTCGTGATGAACTAGTTTACCATTTTGTACACCTACACAGCGTCCAGCATGACCTTGTAGCAACAACTCGACAGCGAAAGCCCCCATACGAGAACCTAAAATACGATCGTAAGGAACCGGTGAACCACCTCGTTGAACATGACCAAGCACAGTAGCTCGAGTTTCATGATGTACAGCAGCTTCAATATCAGCTGCAAGCTGATTAACATCACACATATGCTCAGTAACAGTTACAATAGCATGTTTTTTACCCTTAGCAAAACCGAGTTTAATTTCTTCAATTAAGTCTTCTTTAGTATAAGAAACTTCAGGGATAATCATGAATTCACAACCGCCAGCCACAGCTGCATTTAACGTTAAATCACCACAATCACGTCCCATAATCTCAATCACTGAAATACGATGATGAGAAGAACAAGTATCACGCAATCTATCGATAGCTTCGACGGCGGTGCTAAGTGCAGTAAAATAGCCAATTGTATAATCCGTACCACGAATGTCATTATCAATTGTGCCGGGTAAACCAATACAAGGGAATCCTTCTTCAGTTAATCGCATTGCTCCCATATAAGAACCGTCACCGCCAATGACTACTAATGCATCGATTTGGTGTTTTTGCAGATTCGCTATTGCTTTTTTTCTCACCTCTTTATCTTTAAATTCAGGAAATCTCGCTGAACCTAAAAATGTACCGCCTCGTGTAATAATATCTGACACACTAGCACGATCTAATTGAGTAATTCGATCTTCACAAAGCCCTAAATAACCATCATGAATACCAAAAACATCCAATCCTTCCGTTAATGCCGTTCTAACCACACCACGAATCGCAGCATTCATCCCTGGCGCATCACCACCACTGGTTAAGATACCAATTTTTTTTATCATACAACATAACTCCAAATAATAATTAACTTTTAACTATTATAGAGTTTTAACAGATATCTAACAATAGAATATAAAAGCTATTTTTGGTTATAATTTATCACTCATTTTTTCAGCAGGAACAACCGATATAGGATCTTGATGAATAATGACTGTGGCTGGCGCAAATTCATTAGAAAGATGTTTTTCAACCGCATCGGTTATGGCATGCGCTTTTACTAATGGCATGTTATCATCAAGTTCAATGTGTAATTGAATAAATTTTACAGGCCCTGCTTGTCTGGTTTTTAAATCATGAAAACCATGTACTTGTGGAAATGATGCCACAATTTCTGCTATTTTTTGGTTGTCACTATCAGGCAATGCGCGATCAAGCAAATCTTGTATAGCGTTGTAGGCAATATGGTAAGCATTATAGCAAATGAATAAAGCGATAAAAAAAGCAAATACAGCATCTGCATAAGTAATGCCATACCAACTTAAACAGAGTGCGATTACTACTGCGACATTCATAAACATATCCGAAGAGTAATGTAGCATGTCTGCTTTCACTGCTTTGCTTTGCGTAATTTTTATTACATATCGTTGATATAACACTAAGACACAAGTAATGACTGTCGAAATGACAGACACGATGATACCAAATAATGGAACCTCAAGTGCTGTAGGATGAACGATTGATTTAATGCTGGAAAGAAGCAAAATTGTCGCTGATCCAATAATAAACGTACTTTGTGCTAAAGCAGCAAGTGATTCTGCTTTACCATGACCAAAAGTATGATCATCATCAGCAGGTTTTAATGCATATCTCACAAGAAAGAAATTTAGACCGGATGCGATTAAATCTATACTTGAATCAAGCAGTGAAGCAAATAAACTAATTGACCCCGTAAACCAACACGTAATTAATTTGATAGTAATTAAGAAAATAGAAATTAAGACGGCACTTAATGTCGCTTTTTTAACTAATTTTTCGTACAAATGTGAATTTGACATTTGATACCTATTTATTGATAGGATTCAATTCCTGATGGTAGTACTAACTGTTCAGCAACTTCAGCCGCTTTATTTTTACCTAATAAAGCATCAATAATTTTTAAAGCAAAATCAATTGAAGTCGCAGGACCTTGGCTAGTAATGATTTTATATTGTTCGTCAAAGTATACTCTTTCGGCTTTCCAATGTTTAAATGCATCTTTAGTTGTTGGATAACCAGTCATATAAGCATGAGGGAATAAATGATGATATTGTAAAACCATTGCAGGAGATGCACAAATGGCCGCAACAATATTACCTGATTGATGTGTTTGTTTTAATTTTTCGATTAACTCAGGACAATCACGAAAATTTTCCGCACCTTTTAAACCACCCGGCAAGATAACCACATCAAAATCAGTGTGTTTAATTTCGGAAAATACTTTTTGTGCAAGGATAGTTACCCCACGAGAACACGCAACTTCACGTGAATGAGAAATACTTGCAGTGATAACCTTTATACCTGCACGGGTCAATAAGTCAATGGTGGTAACGGCCTCAGTTTCTTCACAACCTTGAGATAAGAATACTAATGCTTGTTTAGTCATTATTGTTCTCCTTTTAACATGTCAACCGTTATCACAAAGACTAGATAGGATTAATTGACTTTAATCCTTTCAATTTTAGCGCCTAATTTTCTCAATTTATCTTCTATATTATCATAACCACGGTCGATATGGTAAATACGATCAACAATAGTTGAACCTTCAGCGATACAGCCGGCAAGAACCAAACTTGCTGAAGCGCGTAAATCAGTTGCCATGACTTGCGTTCCACTTAGTTTTTCAACACCGTGTGTAATTAATGTATTACCTTCAATTTCAGCTCTGGCACCCATACGCACAAGCTCAGGTACATGCATAAATCGATTTTCGAAAATCGTTTCTTTAATAATTCCCGTTCCTTGTGCAACCATATTTAATAGAGAAAATTGAGCTTGCATATCTGTTGGAAAGCCAGGATGTGGTGCGGTATGTATATTGACCGCCTTAGCACGTTTACCTTCCATATCCAAACATATCCAATCTTCGCCGGTTTCAATTTTTGCACCAGCTTCTTTCAATTTAGCAATGACGGCATCAAGTAGCGTTGGATCGGTTTTACGACATGTAATTTTACCTTTGGATATTGCTGCTGCAACAAGGAAAGTGCCAGTTTCAATACGATCTGAAACAATCTCATGCACGCCACCACCTAAACGCTCAACACCTTCAATCTCGATACGAACAGTTCCTGCACCCGTAATTTTTGCCCCTAACATATTTAAAAATTTAGCTGTATCAACTATTTCTGGTTCACAAGCGGCATTTTCAATAATCGTTTTGCCCTCTGCTAAGGTGGCAGCAGACATAATAGTAACTGTAGCGCCAACACTTACCTTGTCCATTACAATATGAGCACCTTTTAATCGTCCTTCAACCGAAGCCTTAACATAGCCCTCATCTAAGGTAATTGTTGCGCCTAATTGTTGTAGGCCAGTGATATGTAAATCAACAGGTCTGGCGCCAATAGCACAACCACCCGGTAACGAAACTTGCCCTTGTCCAAAGCGCGCAACCAACGGTCCTAAAGCCCAAATTGATGCACGCATTGTTTTAACAAGTTCATAAGGAGCACAATAGTTATCGAGATGACGCGCATCAAGATGAATCGAACCATTACGTTGACATTTGACACCTAACTGACTTAATAATTCTAAAGTCGTATCAATATCTTTCAATTTAGGCACATTTTGAAGTTCAACTGGTTTTTCAGCTAAAATCGCTGCAAATAAAATTGGAAGCGCTGCATTTTTAGCGCCAGAAATAACGACTTCGCCATTAAGTGAGGTTGGACCTGTAACGTGAAACTTTTCCATTGTTAACTCTTATGTTTGATAAATTGGCAAATATTATAAAAGTTATTTGCTAATAGATAAATGAATTTTATAAGATATCCAAAAAAACCAACCTTATCATTATTTTCAAAAGGGATTTGTTAAAAACTTTCCCATATTGTTTATGAATTGATAAAATCCCTGCTAAACAATGATTGACTCAAATAAACAAGCACCTTATAGTTAAGTACTGTTATTTAGAGTAATCACCATTAAATTTGTCATGTTTAGCGTGATATTATTACTTAACAAAAAACACAAAAAACAATTTTATTTAAGAGAAAACACATGTTTGATTCACTCGCAAAAGCTGGTAAGTACCTTGGACAAGCCGCTAAGTTAATGGTTGGTATTCCCGATTATGATACTTATGTTCAACATATGAAGTTGACCCATCCAGAACAAACGCCAATGACTTATGAAGAGTTTTTTAAAGAGCGCCAAGAAGCACGTTATTCAGGCAAAGGTGGGTTTAAATGTTGTTAACAATTAAGAATATGTCATGACTGAGCAAATTAATTCTTCTTTACTTCCTGTCACGATATTAACAGGTTTTCTTGGTGCAGGAAAAACAACACTAATTAATTATTTATTAGAAAATAACCGCAACGAAAAAACAATTATTATCGAAAATGAATACGGACCGGTAAATATTGACAGTAATTTGCTTAATGTCAGCACGGATATTCAAATTGTCGAAATTACTAATGGTTGTATTTGTTGTACCATTCAAGGCGAACTAACTGAGGCACTATATCAACTGCACGCTAAACGCATCGCAGGTGAATTACAGTTCGATCGTATTATTATTGAAACGACAGGCCTTGCTGATCCTGCGCCAATCATACAAACATTTTTTATTGATGAATTGATTCGGGAAACGATTCAATTAGATGCAATAGTCACTTTAGTCGATGCTAAACACATACTAACACATCTTGATGAGCATCGAGTCGCCCTTTCACAGATCGGTTTTGCAGATCGCATTATTTTAACAAAAACAGATTGTGTTGATGAAGAACAAAAAAATCACGTTATAAACCGACTTCACCATATTAATCATAAGGCAATGATAATTGAAGCGGTTAATGGTCAACTTCCAAAATCCGCATGGCTAGATATTCACGCATTCGATTTGAGTGATGAACTCACCATTAATCGAGGCTTGTTTGTCATTGACACAAGCCCAAAACACCAATCAGGCTTTAAACTCATTCCGTTAAAAAAATCTCATTCACTTAAAAATGATGAAATCTGTTCCTATCTTTTCGAAGCAAAACAACTTAATTTAAAAAAGATAGGTTCATTTATGGAACAACTTGTTGAGCAATATGGTAATGACATGTTGCGTTATAAAGGTGTATTGGCTATCAAAGGGAATGCTCAACGTTTAATAGTGCAAGGCGTTCATAAAGTAGTCGGATTTGATTATGGTTCGCCTTGGCAAAATGAACAAGAGAAAGAGTCGAAGTTAATCGTTATCAGTCGCCCCTTACCTTTTGACGAGTTGAATCAGGCATTTTTAAAAACCATGGAAATATAATCGTTAACTTGCATTCAATAGGTTATTACATCAATTTATTCCGTTATTAAAAAATTATATGGTATTCACTCTTCTTTATTGCCATTTAATAACGGTTAAATTTTATTGACTTTTATGTAATAAAAATCCATTTTTTCAATTAATCGGGGACTTTTTTAATTCATTTGTTCCCTCTAATCAAAGCAAAAAAATATAACTTGCTTTCAACATAAATTTTTAGATTAGCTGAACTGAACTAGCTTTTTTACAAAAAGGTCTATTTACCGATCATTTGAAGACAAATCACATATCCTAAACCGCATACATAATAGTAATATTAAATCCAAATATGATAACATAGACCCAATTTATTATTTATAGGACAACTGACTTAATAGTATGGATTATGATATCGCAATTGTAGGTCTTGGACCTGCAGGCAGTACCTTAGCACGTTTACTTAGCCCATCATTTAAAATTATTGCATTTGATAAAAAACATCAATCCGGTGATGCAGGTTTTCATAAGCCTTGTGGTGGATTACTCGCTAATGATGCACAAAAATCATTTATTCGGCAAAAACTGAATTTACCTACTGATATTTTGTCTGATCCGCAAATTTTCAGCGTAAAAACTTATGATCTACAGACTAATCTTATTCGTAATTATCAACGTACTTATGTTAGTTTCGATCGGCATAAATTCGATTTATGGTTGAAATCACTGATTCCACCCTCTGTTGAAGTGCATCACAATGCATTATGTAAAGAAGTAATGCGTATTATAGAAGGTTATCAAATTACTTATCTTGATGAAAATAACATAGAGCATAAAATCACAACTCGTTATGTTGTTGGCGCAGATGGCGCAAATTCACTAGTCAGACGAATGCGCTATCCTTCCCATTCAATAAGACAGTATGTTGCTATACAACAATGGTTTGCAGAAAAGCATCCCCATCCTTTTTATTCTTGTATTTTTGATAATCAATCAACCAATTGTTATGCTTGGAGCATTTCAAAAGACGGGTCATTTATTTTTGGTGGCGCATTTCCTAAAAAAACAGCCAATCAACATTTTGAAAATCTGAAAGAAAAGTTAACTCAGCAAGGGTTTATTTTCGGAGAACCTCATAAGACAGAAAAATGCTTAGTGATTTATCCAAACCGCTTTCGTGATTTTTATACAGGAAACGAGAACATTTTTTTAATCGGTGAAGCAGCAGGATTTATTAGTGCCAGTTCTTTAGAGGGCATTAGTTATGCGCTTGATAGCGCCGAGATTTTAAGTAAGATCTTAAATAGCACTGATCCCGATCCAAATAAACGATATTATTTTAAAACTTTGCCGTTACGATTAAAGCTATACAGTAAAATAGTCAAAGCCAAAATATTAACTACCCCTTTTTGGCGTAAATTAATCATGAAAAGTAAAATTCAGCATATAAATATGGAATAAATTATATTAGACTGCATACTGTTAATTAAATAATAAATTAGTTTAATCATATCGATGAAATAAATTAGGAAATAATTATTATGTTTGACGTAAACGATTTAATTCGTTTTAATCACGAATGGTCAGAAAAGATTGAGCAGGAAGACCCTGAATTTTTTAAACAACTTGCAGTTAAACAAAACCCTAAATTTTTATGGATCGGCTGTTCGGATAGCCGTGTTCCAGCAGAAAAACTGATCAAACTCAAACCAGGAGAGATGTTTGTCCATAGAAATGTCGGTAATCAAGTAATTCACACAGATCTTAACTGTTTATCGGTCGTGCAATATGCTGTTGATGTGCTAAAAATTGAAGATATTATCGTTTGTGGTCATTTAGACTGTGGGGGCATTCGAGCTGCAGTCGAAAATCCAGATCTCGGTTTAATCAATAATTGGTTGTTACATATTCGTGACCTATGGTTTCGAAATAGTTCACTACTTGGTAAATTTGCGCCAGAACTTCGCATGGATATATTATGCGAATTAAATGTTATTGAACAGGTTTATAATTTAGGTCATTCAACCATTATTCAGTCAGCATGGCAACGCGGTCAAAAAGTCAATTTGCATGGTTGGGTGTATGGTATTGGTAACGGTAAGATTACCGATTTGCATATTACTTCATCAAGTAGCGAAAATCTTGAAATTAATTATCGGGAAGCGATTTCTTATCTTTTAAATTTACACAAAGAACAATAATTATTGGCTCATATTTATTTGAAGCGGTAAATGATTTGATTACTGCTTCCTCGCCATAATAACTTTGGATCGGCTTGTTCTTGAACAAATTTGCCATCAATTAAGACATCAATATACGGGATAACAGCCTGTTGTTCGGGTGTTAACTCATCAAGTTTATAGCCTGTCCAAAGCCAAATATCTTTGTTATCACATTCTGTTTTTACACGTTTGACCAATTTTAAAATTGTTGGCACATTTTGAGGATGCAAAGGATCACCGCCAGAAAGCGATAATCCTTGACGTTTTATTTCTGTATCTTGTAAATCTTTGATGATTTGATCTTCTATTGACTGTGTAAATGGTAAACCCGAATCTAATGACCATGTACTTTTATTGTAGCAGCCACGACATTGATGAACGCAGCCAGCAACAAAAAGCGTACATCGAGTACCTTCACCATTTACAACATCAACAGGATAGTAACGATGATAGTTCATAAATAGGTAATAATTTTTTAACCAATTTGCCCATTATCCAAATGTTTAACACGACGTTTAACTTCTTCTTGTTTACCTGCATTAAATGGACGTGCATCGGGACTACCTAAATACCCACAAACACGGCGAGTTACTGAGACTTTAGCCGAATCATGATTACCACAACTTGGGCAAACAAACCCTTTGCTGGTACATGAAAATTCACCGGTATAACCACATTCATAGCATTCATCAATTGGCGTATTAGTACCATAGTAAGGTACTCGAGAATAGCTATAATCCCAAACATCTTCTAACGCTTTAACATTGTTAATCATATTTGGATATTCACCGTAACAGATAAACCCACCATTTGCCACCGCAGGATATGCTTTTTCAAACTCAATTTTTTCGTACGGATTGACCTTTTTTTCAACGTCTAAATGGAAACTATTGGTATAGTAACCTTTATCTGTCACTCCTGGTATAACACCAAATTCAGCTGTATCAAGACGGCAAAAACGGTCACATAAGTTTTCACTTGGTGTACTGTACAAACTAAATCCGTAACCAGTTTCCTCTTTCCATTGCTCAACCGCTTTACGTAAATGTTCAACAATAGCTACGCCTTTTTCTCGTAAAATTTCGCTATCAAAAGGATGTGTTTGATTGCCATATAACGCATTCAAAGTTTCATGAAGTCCAATATAACCAAGCGAAATTGAAGCTCGACCATTTTTGAAAATTTCAGACACACTATCGTCTTCTTTTAGCCTTACACCACATGCCCCTTCCATATATAAAATTGGCGCAACACGTGCTTTAACACCATCCAGACGGGCAATACGTGTCATCAGTGCTTTTTTACAAAGCGTTAAACGCTTATCTAAAAGTTCCCAAAAGCTTGCTTCATTACCTTTTGCTTCAATGGCAATACGTGGCAAGTTTAAACTAATCACTCCTAAATTATTACGTCCGTCATGAAGTTGTTCACCGTCTTCTTCATAAACCCCTAAAAAGCTTCGACATCCCATAGGTGTTTTGAATGAACCAGTCACTTCAACAACTTTATCGTAGTTTAAAATATCAGGGTACATGCGTTTACTTGCACACTCTAATGCAAGTTGTTTAATATCGTAATTTTTCTCATCAGGCTGACGATTAATGCCATCTTTAATAGCAAAAACAAGTTTAGGGAAAACAGCGGTTTTGTGATTTTTACCTAAACCTTTAATTCGTACTTTTAAAATGGATTCTTGAATTAAACGTGATTCCCAACTGGTACCTAAACCAAAACCAAACGTTACAAATGGTGTTTGACCATTAGCAGTGTGTAAGGTATTAACTTCGTATTCAAGCGATTGAAACGCATCATAACACTCTTTTTGTGTTCGACTTTCTGCATAAGCTTCAGGATTAGGAATATGCCATTCTTCAGCAATCTGTTTATGCTTTTGATAACTGATGGTTACAAATTTCGCTAATATTTCATCAATGCGATTGATTGTTGTTCCACCATAGATATGACTTGCAACTTGAGCAATTATTTGTGCGGTAACCGCAGTGGCAGTTGCAATAGATTTTGGTGGTTCAATTTCAGCGTTACCCATTTTAAAACCATTGGTTAACATTCCATCTAAATCAATTAACATGCAGTTAAACATTGGAAAGAAAGGCGCATAATCTAAATCATGATAATGGATTTCACCAATATCATGAGCACGAGAAACATCTTTTGGTAACAAATACTGTTTGGCATAATGCTTTGCCACAATGCCTGCCAGTAAATCACGCTGAGTTGGAATCACTTTACTATCTTTATTGGCATTTTCGTTCAAAATAGCCACATTACTTTGTTCAATTAGCCCACGAATATCTTGATTTAAACGACTACGTTCTTCCCGAGCACGATCACGGTCGTGACGATATTCGATATAAGTTCTCGCTAATTTTTTATAAGGGCCTGACATTAATTGATTTTCAACAGCATTTTGAATTTCGTTTATATCAACGCTTTCGCGTTCGCTCATTAGGTTGGTCACCATACGAGCAACGTCAGCACAATAATCCGGGTCATTAACATTCGCTGCAACCGCAGCTTTAACTATAGCATCTTTAATTCGAGTCTCATTGAATGCAGTTTGACAACCATCGCGTTTGATAACTACAGGCATATATACTCCTCAATATTCATTAATAATTAGCGCTGGGACAAGGTTTAGTTCACATATTAATATTCATTGTAATTATTAAGAATTATTCGTTTCTCGTAAGAATATTAAGTGTTTTTTGAGATAGACAGAGATTTTCACATAGCTTAAATAATACTATATATAGTAGATATATTGAGATTATACACCATATATTGTGTTTTTCTAGATAATTTACTAAATTAAATTACTTGACACGCTTCAAGCCAAGTACGACAAGTCTTTTGATATGTAAAGCCTAAAGATAAGAAAGGTTGTTTTGCAAAGAAATTTCAAGCGCAAAGAAAAAGTGCAAGACTCACTTGCACTTTATTTTGTCAAACTGGAGTGATTTTTTATATTTTATGACTCATTATTCAACCAATCAGTGTGGAAAACACCTTCTTTGTCGGTACGTTTATAAGTATGAGCACCAAAATAATCTCGTTGTGCTTGAATTAGATTAGCTGGTAATACTGCTGAACGATAGCTATCATAATATGCTATAGCGGCAGATAATGTCGGCACAGCAATCCCTTGTTGTACAGCTAAAGACACAACATCACGCAGTGATTGTTGATAAGCTTCAACGGTTTGCGTAAAGTATGGAGCGAGTAATAAATTATCAATCTCGTTATTCGCCGCATAGGCATCAGTGATTTTTTGTAAGAACTGAGCACGAATAATACAACCTGCTCTGAAGATTTTCGCAATTTCACCATAATTCAAGTTCCATTGATATTGATGAGAAGCGGCTTTTAATTGAGCGAAACCTTGAGCATAAGAGATAATTTTACCCATATAAAGCGCTTTACGGATTTTTTCAATTAACGCTTGTTTATCACCCGAATAAGCAACCTGCTTCGGTCCGCTTAAAACTTTAGATGCCACAACACGTTGCTCTTTAATTGCTGAAAGGTAGCGTGCAAATACTGACTCAGTAATTAATGATAAGGGTTCACCTAAATCTAAAGCACTTTGACTAGTCCATTTACCCGTTCCTTTATTACCCGCTGCATCAAGAATCACATCCACTAAATAATTACCGTCTTTATCTTTATGTTTAAAGATATCAGCCGTAATTTCAATGAGATAACTATCTAATTCACCTTTGTTCCATTCAGTAAAAACTTGAGCAAGCTCATCATTATTTAAACCTACTGCGTGTTTTAATAAAGAATAACTTTCAGCAATTAATTGCATGTCGCCATATTCAATACCGTTATGAGCCATTTTGACGTAATGACCTGCCCCATCTGGTCCGATATAGGTGACACAAGGCTCGCCATTTACTTTAGCGGCAATTTTTTCCAAGATTGGGGCAACTAATTCGTATGCTTCTTTTTGACCGCCTGGCATAATTGAAGGACCTTTTAATGCTCCTTCTTCACCACCTGAAACACCTGCACCAATAAAGTTAAATCCTTCTTCAGAGAGTGTTTTATTACGGCGAATCGTATCTTCAAAATAAGCATTACCACCATCAATGATTATATCGCCTTTATCGAGTAAAGGACGTAACTCATCAATCACCGCATCAGTCCCTTTACCAGCTTGAACCATAATTAATATACGACGTGGTTTTTCCAAAGAATTAACAAAATCTTCAATCGTAAAGTAAGGAACCAATTGTTTATCGGAATGCTCAGCGACAACTTGCTCTGTTTTATCTTTAGAACGGTTGTAAATAGCAACAGAAAACCCACGACTTTCAATATTGAGCGCAAGGTTACGCCCCATGACCGCCATTCCAATAACACCGATTTGTTGTTTAGACATGATTTGGCTCCTTTATTTAATCTTATATAACCTTTCTAATAAGGTTTTTTAACAACATCCAAAACTTTAAATAAGTTTTATAAAATAAAATTATGCTATATTTGCCACAAAAAAAGCCGTATCAGCATAGAATACGGCATTTTTATAACTTTACTGGTTTAACATCTCTACCATAAAAATCACGAGCGTTTCATCATTTCAAAAAACTCGTCATTCGTTTTCGTCATGGCAAGTTTATCAATTAAAAACTCCATTGCATCGATTTCACCCATAGGGTTAAGAATCTTGCGTAAGATCCACATTTTTTGTAGTTCATCTGGTGAAGTCATTAAATCTTCTTTACGCGTACCTGAACGGTTAAAATCAATAGCTGGGAATACACGACGCTCAGCAATTTTACGAGATAAATGCACTTCCATATTACCCGTACCTTTAAACTCTTCGTAAATCACTTCGTCCATTTTTGACCCCGTGTCAATCAACGCCGTTGCAATAATCGTTAAACTCCCACCCTCTTCGACATTACGAGCAGCACCAAAAAAGCGTTTTGGACGATGTAACGCATTGGCATCTACACCACCGGTTAATACTTTACCGGATGACGGAACTACTGTGTTATAAGCTCGAGCTAAACGCGTAATGGAGTCTAACAAAATAATGACATCTTTTTTATGTTCAACTAAGCGTTTTGCTCGCTCAATAACCATTTCAGCAACTTGAACATGTCTTGCTGCTGGTTCGTCAAAGGTTGATGCTACCACTTCACCCTTAACTAAACGTTGCATTTCGGTAACTTCTTCTGGACGTTCATCAATCATCAATACGACCAGTTCACACTCAGGGTGATTGACTGCTAAGCTTTGAGCAATATTTTGCAACAACATTGTTTTACCCGCTTTCGGCGGAGCAACGATTAAACCACGTTGACCTTTACCAATTGGCGAAGCTAAATCAAGTACTCTGGCGGTGATATCTTCAGTTGATCCATTCCCACGTTCCATACGTAAACGAGAATTAGGATGAAGTGGAGTTAAGTTTTCGAAAAGAATTTTATTGCGGGCATCTTCAGGCTTGTCGTGATTGACTTCATTCACTTTTAACAAAGCAAAATAACGCTCGCCTTCCTTAGGCGGTCTGATTTTACCTGCTATGGTATCACCAGTCCTTAAATTGAATCGTCTAATTTGACTTGGTGAGACATAAATATCATCCGGTCCCGCTAAATAAGAGCTATCAGCTGAGCGTAAAAATCCGAATCCATCTTGCAAAATTTCAAGCACACCATCACCAAAAATATCTTCACCGCTTTTGGCATGTTGTTTAAGGATTGCAAAGATAATGTCTTGTTTTCTAAGACGGGCAAGATTTTCTAGCCCCATTGTTTTTTCACCAAGCGCTACTAGCTCGGAAACAGATGTGTTTTTTAATTCAGTTAAATTCATAATTTTAAAAATTCTTGAGGATAAAATTGATATGTTTGCAATTAATGTTATTTTTGTATATTCGTTTCATTTACTTATAAAAAAATTCTCTCTCTGACAATACACAAATTCAATCTGTTATGAAGCTTTTAATGATAATTTAATATCTGAATATAGAATTTTCACCACTTTATCAAGAAAAACAATGAATTGTAGAAAGGGGTCTTCGTAAGAGCTAGCAATTTACACTAAAAACAGTAATATGTCTATAATAAATTCAGTTTGTTTTAATAAATTTGTAAATATTATTATTACAATAAGTAAATGAGTAAAAGAGTAATACGCAATTTAATTACTCTTTTTATGCTTTAGGTACTAAAATTAATTTATTCGAAAAATCTAAAACAACATTAAAGTTGTTCATCAATGAAACTTTTAAGTTGAGCTTTAGACAATACACCAACTTGAGTTGCAACCACTTGACCATTTTTAAAAATCAATAGTGTTGGGATGCCTCTAATACCAAATTTCGGTGCAATATTTGGGTTTTCTTGCACATCTAATTTTGCAATCACAATTTTATCACTATATTCTTGGGCAACTTCTTCTAAAATTGGGGCTAACATTTTACACGGCCCACACCATTCAGCCCAAAAATCAACCAATACAGGTTTTGTTGCTTCTTTGATTGTATTATCAAAAGTAGTTTCAGAAAGAGAAACAATATTATTGCTCATTTATTTTCTCCAAATATAGAATTACATGGTTTTATATTAGGATATTTTCGTTTTCTTCGCTAGTAATTATTATAATAGGGTATAATTATTAGTGATGACCATAAGTTTAATATGTTATAATCCCACTATTCCGATAATTAAACTTAAAACCACAATGATTCAATCTTATCTAACAAAAACAACATTTAATCAATTTCCGCTTCATCCATTAGTGATTAAAGCACTTGAGAAAAAAGGGTTTGTTTATTGTACTCCAATTCAAGAACAAGCTTTACCATTTACTACAAAAGGAATTGATATCGCCGGTCAAGGACAAACTGGAACAGGCAAAACAATGGCGTTTTTGGCATCAACATTTAACTACTTGTTGAATCATCAACCCTTGCCAGATCATAAAGCGAATCAACCTAGGGCTATCATTATTGCCCCAACGCGTGAATTAGTTGTGCAAATTTATCATGATGCAGAGTTATTATCTAAAGAAACCGGACTAAAATTGGGATTAGCCTATGGTGGTGATGGCTATGATAAACAATTAAAAATGTTATCCGCAGGTGTAGATATTTTAATTGCAACAACAGGTCGCTTAATTGATTATGCTAAACAAAAATATATCAATTTAGAATCAATTCAAGTTGTGGTTCTAGACGAAGCAGATCGTATGTTTGATCTCGGTTTTATTCGAGATGTACGTTGGATTTTTAAACATATGACACCACCCGAAAAACGCTTAACGATGTTATTTTCTGCAACATTAACACATAATGTGCGTGAACTTGCTTTTGAGCATATGAATAATCCTCAATATGTTGAAGTGGAACCAGAACAGAAAATCGGGCATCGTATTAAAGAAGAACTATTTTTCCCTTCCAATGAAGATAAATTAGCTTTATTGCAAACACTTATTGAAGAAGAATGGCCTGAGCGTTGTATCATATTTGCGAATACTAAAATTGCATGTGAAAAAATCTGGCGTCATTTAGTTGCTGATGGTCATCGAGTTGGGTTATTAACGGGTGATATTGCTCAGAAAAAACGTTTATCTATTTTGGAACAATTCACGCGAGGTGATATTGATATTCTCGTTGCAACAGATGTTGCAGCACGGGGATTACATATTCCGAATGTAACACATGTTTTTAACTATGATCTCCCTGATGATTGCGATGATTACCGTCACCGTATTGGTCGTACTGGACGAGCAGGTGCTGAAGGTAATTCAATTTCTTTAGCTTGTGAACGATACTCACAAAATTTGCCAGCCATTGAAAAAGCCATTGCGCATGCAATCCCTGTTAGTCAATATGATCCTTCGGCCTTGTTGACTGACTTACCAGCGCCAAAAGCGTTTAGACGTCCACCTAGAAGAAGATCATCTTCATAACTGATCTTTTGATCATCATAAATATAGTTATCTAAAATTATCATTAAACAGGAATGCTTTTTAGATAACTATAGTGATTATTTTATTTGTGCAATTAACACCCAAAAATGACGATTGAAATGTTAGTCTTTTTTTCGTTGCTTTAAAAAAGCTTGATATGCAGTCTCTATTGCATTTTTAGTCGTTTTTGATAATGATGCAACATGGCATCGATGCAATGAACCATATAAGACAAAAAGAATATTTTTAGAGATTTCAGCTTTTTTAGACTTAATTTTATGATAGGTTTCTAAATAACCTATTTTACGATAAGTCTCGACATCTTTAATTCCTACACTACACAATAATCGTTCTAATGACAATGTCATATTGGGTAGCTCTTTTATTCGATTCGTTTTTATTTCGTTTTTTTCATGTTTTTCTTGTTTAGCATATTCAATTGCCATTTTAGCCAATGAATGTAGTTTTGGCAGATCATTGAGCCACTCATCCTTAACTTTATAATAATCAAGTAATTTGGTTAAAACACCTGATGATAACGTTAGCGGTTGCATACCTTGTTCAATAAAGAATGAACGGTATGATGTATGTCCTCTTAAATAAAAATCCGTTTGACTTATCCATCCAAACATTGTTGTATCGCTACTAATGCTGAACCCACCAAAAAAGGTTTTAATTGAAATGCCACTAAAGCCAGAGAATTTTGTTAATATTTGATTTGCAAAGGTTGAACTCATATTTTATTTCCATTTTTTTACTTAATTCTGTACTAAATCACTTAACCAACTTAATAATCAAATCAAAACTATCGTATTTTACTCAATACTCCAACTAATTTTCGTATCCATTAATCATTATTGCGATCTGTCTTCCATAATTAGACAAAAGTTATTAATTATCGAAAGATTTATTGTTATTACTGACAAATATCAAAAAAAGTGTTGCAATTGTAAATTTTAGGTGTATTTCGCCCCAGAATTCCAAAAGAAAAGTAGCTTAAAGATTGTTATTCTGACTTAATAATTATACAATCTGTTCCAGTAGATTTTATTAAATTCATTTTGTCTTTATCCATTATCATGATTAAAAAAATTTTTGGTTTATTTTCTCTATTTTTTTCGTTTGTGGCATCTGCTGATCGACAACCACTAATAGATTCGTTCGTCCTGTGTAATCCAAATTTTTTCAATACTGTTTATAGCAATAAAGATGAGTTAAAACGTTTTACCAATGTCCAAATTTTTGACGGTAATCTGGCTTATATTCCTGTCACTAATCGATTTGATACGGGTAAAAATTTTATGTATTTTTCGCTGCCTATCAAATACAAAAATTTAACCATAAAAGGTTACTATGACAGTGCAATGGATTTAGGTAAAATTGGCAAATATTATTTTTGGGGATTCATCATTGATAATGATATTAATCAGATCAAAAATACATTAAATTATCTCAACTGGAAAAACATGGAAGATAACCAGCTTTATATTGCCAATCCTAAAATTCGGAGCCTCAATGATGATAATCAAGTTTGGCATACTAATACAGGTACTGTTGTTGGTGTGAAAACGATTCCTGCACCAAATACGATTGAAAAATTGCTATTACTTGAGAAAAACGGCAGTATGACTTTACTTATGTGTTCGATTCAAGGCGCCGTCACATCTGAACTGCTTAGGCGAGAACGCCCTGATATCCAGTAACATTTGATGAATTAAATTGCTAACTCGTCCATTTCACCCGTTCGAATACGTATTACTTGTTCTACGTTATACACAAAAATCTTACCGTCCCCAATTTTTCCTGTTTGTGCTGTTTTCATAATTGTTTCAATACACATTTCCAAAATATCATCAGGAACTATCAGTTCAATTTTTACTTTGGGTAAAAAATCCACCATATATTCAGCACCACGATAAAGCTCGGTATGTCCTTTTTGGCGACCAAAACCTTTAACTTCGGTCACCGTCATACCAGTAATACCTTGATCAGCAAGCGCCTCTCGAATGTCATCTAATTTAAAGGGTTTGATAATCGCTTCAATTTTTTTCATCTCTATTTGCCTTTTATTCGATATTACCAATTCTTAAATCCAAAAGCAGAAGTAATCGGATAGCGTCTGCCTTTACCAAAGTTACGTGCCGTAATTTTAGGTCCTACTGCTGATTGGCGTCGTTTATATTCATTAATATCAACTAATTTTATGACTCGTCTTACTGTTGATTCATCATAGCCTTGCTCAACCAGTTCTGCAACGGAAAGATCCTGCTCAACATAGCCTTTTAAAATACCATCTAAAATATCATAAGGAGGTAAATTATCTTCATCTTTCTGATCAGGTGCAAGTTCGGCAGAAGGCGGACGCGTAATGACGCGTTCTGGAATAACATAAGATCGTGTATTTCGATATTTGGATAATGCGAAAACCAAGGTTTTAGGTACATCTTTAAGTACATCAAATCCGCCTGCCATGTCCCCATAAAGCGTGGCATAACCGACCGACATTTCACTTTTATTACCCGTTGTTAACACCAGTCTGCGACGTTTATTAGACAGTGCCATTAAAATGACACCCCGACAACGGGCTTGTAAATTCTCTTCAGTGGTATCTTTTTGTGTACCGGCAAACATTGGACTTAAAGACGACATAAATGCATCAAACATTAGTTCTATTGATACAATATCAAATTCTACACCTAAAATTTCGGCTTCTTCTTTAGCATCAGCGATACTGATATCAGCGGTATATCGAAACGGCATCATTACCGCTTGTACTTTATCTTTACCTAGCGCATCAACCGCAATGGCGAGTGTTAAAGCAGAATCAATCCCTCCTGAAAGCCCTAATACTGCGCCTTGAAAACCATTTTTCGTAATATAATCACGTGTCGCAAGCACTAACGCATCATAAACAGAAGCTAAATCATGATTCTGACGAATTTCCAATGCTGGATGATCGAGACCAAATTCAAAATGAGTAATTTGTTCTTCAAAATGATTAAGTTGACAAACAATCTCACCTTTTTCATTGCAAACAAACGAACCGCCGTCAAAGATTAACTCATCTTGCCCTCCAATTTGATTAACATAAACAATCGGTAGTTGTGTTCGTGTAGCATGATCTTGGATCAATGTTTGACGATTTTTCTGTTTTTGATAATCATAGGGAGAAGCGTTTATTGTGATCACCAAATCAACTTTTTGTTCACTAAGCTGATCGATAGGGGCATTTTGCCAAAGATCTTCGCAAATTAATAACCCTAATTTTTTTCCTTTAAAATTTACAGTACCATTTTGATTACCGGCTGTAAAATAACGCTTTTCATCAAAGACATCATAGTTTGGCAACAGCTGCTTATGATAACAAGCCAACTGTTTCCCTTCCGAAAAAAATGAAAGTGAATTATAGATTTCTCCATTTTGCCAGGATGGATGACCGACTATAACAGCACACTGCTTGCTTACCTCTTGAATAGACAATAACGCTTTTTGGCAACGAGCTTTAAAATCGGAGCGGAAAATAAGATCCTCTGGTGGATAACCACATAAAGCCAGTTCAGAGAATATAATCAGGTCGTGGCATGAATGGCGCTTGATCAGTTCAATAATCTGCTCAGTATTGCCTTCTATATCACCCACACGCCAATTTTTTTGTGCTAAAACAATAGATATAGCCATATAAAATTTAATTTCATAAAACAAAATTGCCGATAAGTTTAAATGATTCTATGTTGCACTGCCACATTTTTATCGCTAACATGCAACATTAACTCGACTTGAACTTGTTTGGAAATAATTATGCAAAAAATTCTAAATGTGGCACTAGCAAAACGTAGCTATCCCATCACTATTGGTGAAAACCTTCTTAATGAATTTGAACATTTTAAACTTCAAGCAGGTCAACGGGTAATGATTGCAACAAATGAAACCATTGCACCACTTTATCTGCAAAATCTAATCGACATGCTTGAGACGCATGGCATTGAAACGGATTGTGTTATTGTTCCTGACGGTGAACAATACAAAACAATGGAAACATGGAACAAGATGTTAACGGCGTTACTTGCCAATAACCATACCCGTAATTCAATCCTGATTGCATTAGGTGGTGGCGTAATTGGTGATGTAGCAGGATTTGCAGCTTCAGCTTATCAACGTGGTATTAAATTCATCCAAGTACCCACGACGTTACTTTCCCAAGTTGATTCATCGGTAGGCGGTAAAACCGCGATTAATCACCCATTGGGCAAAAATATGATCGGCGCATTTTATCAGCCGCAAGCAGTTGTCATTGATCTTCATTGTTTAAAAACGCTACCACAGCGTGAACTTTCGGCAGGTTTAGCAGAAGTGATTAAGTATGGCATTATTTTAGATAGTGATTTTTTTAATTGGTTAGAGCTGCATATTAATGATTTACTCAATTTAGATGTAAATGCACTAAGTTACTGTATTTATCGCTGCTGTGAGCTTAAAGCCCAAGTGGTCGCCGCAGATGAAACCGAGCAAGATATGCGAGCAATACTAAACCTTGGTCATACTTATGGACATGCGATCGAAGCCGAACTTGGCTATGGCAATTGGCTACATGGTGAAGCAGTCAGTGTGGGAATGGTCATGGCTGCGCATACTGCATCCATATTGGGTAAACTTTCAGTGACGGAAGTCGATCGCATTAAAAATTTACTCATAAACGCCAAACTACCCGTTGTTAGACCAAAACAAATGTCGATTGAATCTTATATACCACACATGCTCCGTGACAAAAAAGTCTTATCAGGCAAACTGAGATTAGTGATTCCAACCCAGATTGGTCATGCTGAAGTGATTGATGGAATTGATAAAAATGTAGTCATACAATCGATAGCGCGAACTTAAATTGAACTAATTAACTAATAGTGACGTTTTTATCGTTATCAATCCAAGCACGGATAATATTGAGCGATTAAGTCACTATCAGGTTTTATTAGCGTCTATTTATAAAAATGAGATTTATTACCAAATATGTTCCCTCTTAAAATTTATTAATATAAATGAAATATCACTCCCCTCCTGCAATTATTCAAACCATTAACAGCAGGTTTTAAAGCCTGTGTAATTACACGTATATCGATTAATCTATATAGATTGTAAAAAATTAATTACAGTTAAAATAATATTATCGATCTATTCATTGTAATCTATAAAAAACAGATAATTTATAGATACAACACATAAAACAATCTTTATTATTTAAGATTTAAAAAATTTGGTTTACTACATTGTATTTTTGTGTTTACATATTGTCCGTTTATGTAATAAATATTTTACATATAAAATATTTAAATGACTCTCATAAGGAATGCAAAATGTTAAAAGATACACTCAATAATGTCCGAATTCGAGATGAGCACATGTTAATTACCCCTGAAGAAATAAAAGCGCTTTACCCTTTATCACCTGAGTTAGAAACCCAAATTGCATCATCACGTCAAACCATAGTTGATATTTTAGAACGCCGAGATCACCGCTTATTAATTGTATGCGGCCCTTGCTCTATTCATGATACTGATGCTGCCATTGAATATGCACAAAAGTTAAAAAAACTAGCTGACGAAGTTAAAGATAATCTATTTATTGTTATGCGTGTCTATTTTGAAAAACCACGAACCACTGTTGGTTGGAAAGGTATGATCAATGATCCGCATATGGATAGTTCGTTTGATATTGAATTTGGTCTAAAAAAAGCACGTAAATTATTACTTGATATCGTCAAAATTGGGTTACCAATCGCGACTGAAGCTCTCGATCCCAACACACCGCAATATATTGGTGATTTAATTAGTTGGGCTGCAATTGGGGCAAGAACAACAGAATCACAAACTCATCGTGAAATGGCATCAGGTCTTTCAATGCCTGTTGGTTTTAAAAATGGGACTGATGGTAGCTTAGATGTCGCTATAAATGCGATGAAATCGGCTTCAATGGCACACCGTTTTGTCGGGATTAATCAGCAAGGACAAGTTACCGTACTTCAAACACTGGGCAATCCAAATGGACATGTCATTTTACGAGGTGGTAAAGCACCTAATTTTGATGCTGAAAATGTTGCACTCTGTGAGATCCAAATGCAAAAAGCAGGCTTACTACCTAATCTTATGATTGATTGCAGCCATGCTAATTCTAATAAAGATTATCGAAATCAACCCATTGTTGCGAACTCAATCATTGACCAAATTGAACAAGGTAATAATGCTATTATTGGTGTGATGATTGAAAGTAATTTAAACGAAGGCAATCAATCTTCCGAGCAACCAAAAGAAAACTTTAAATATGGTGTATCGGTGACGGATGCTTGTATTAATTGGGAAACAACCGATAAGCTGTTACGAAAAATGAATACCCTGTTAGGAAAACCATTACTTAATCGACAAAAACAGTCACCGCAATCATAATTCTGCTAGTTTAGATAAAATGCTATCGCCGACAATTTGCCGGCGATTTTTTTAGCCTAGTTGCTTACGTGCATTACGGAAAATACGCATCCAAGGACTATCTTCTCCCCAATTTTCGGGATGCCATGAATTGGTTACTGTTCGAAATACTCGTTCAGGGTGCGGCATCATAATCGTTGCTCGACCATCTTGTGATGTGACAGCGGTTATTCCATTTGGTGAACCGTTAGGATTAGCCGGATATTGCTCGGTCACTTGTCCAAAATGATCGATATAACGAACAGCAATTAAACCTGATGCTTCTAACGCATTTAGATGCGCTTGATCACGCGTTTCAACTTGTCCTTCACCATGTGAAACTGCGATTGGCATATGCGAACCTGCCATATCACTTAATAGTAAAGAAGGGCTTTGTTGAATTTGTACCAAGCTAAAGCGAGCTTCAAAACGTTCCGATACATTACGAACAAAACGAGGCCATAATTCTGCACCAGGAATCAAATCCTTCAAATTTGATATCATTTGACAACCATTACAGACGCCTAATGATAAAGTGTTATCACGTTGAAAGAATGTTTCAAACTCTTGTCGAACTTTTTCGTTAAACAATATTGATTTCGCCCAACCTTCACCTGCACCTAAAACATCACCATAAGAAAAACCACCACAAGCAACCAATGTACTAAATTGACTCAATGATACACGACCTTTTAATAAATCCGTCATATGCACATCAATGGCATCAAACCCCGCTCTGTCAAATGCAGCAGCCATCTCAACATGGGAATTAACGCCCTGTTCACGTAAAATGGCGACTTTGGGTTTAACGCCTTGAACTATATAAGGAGCAGCAATATCATTCTGAGGATCAAAGGTAAGTTTTACATTTAAACCAGGATCACTTTCGTTTTGTTTCGCTTGATGTTCTTGATCTGCACATTGTGGATTATCACGTAGACGTTGCATCTGCCAGGTGGTTTCAGCCCACCATGTTCGTAACGTGGTACGTGATTCACTGTAAACTACAGCTGAGTTGTTGCAAATAATAAATTGTTGCCCCGTCTTTGCTTCACCAAGCACATGAACGGTATGTGACAATCCATATTGATTAAAACATGCCATGACACTTTCCAGATGCTCGTTTGCCACCTGAATGACAGCACCCAGTTCTTCATTAAACAGGGTGGCAATCATATCGTGACCTAATGCTGCAATATCAACATCAATCCCACAATGACTGGCAAAAGCCATTTCAGCTAATGTGATAATTAATCCGCCATCTGAGCGATCATGGTAAGCAAGTAACGCATCTTGATTGATAAGCGTTTGGATAGCCCGATAAAAAGCTAAAAGCTCTTTAGCATCATGTACATCAGCTGTTTTTTGCCCTAAGTGACGATAAACCTGTGCCAATGCAGTCGCACCCAGTGCTTGATGGCCTTTGGAAAGATCAACAAGTAATAAAGTATTATCAACATCAACTCGTAATTGGGGAGTTACTGTTTTACGAACATCTTCAACACGAGCAAAAGCTGAAATGACTAACGATAATGGTGAGGTTACCGATTGCTGTTCACCATTTTGTTGCCATGTGGTTTTCATCGACATGGAGTCTTTACCAACTGGAATGGCCAACCCTAATATTGGGCATAATTCTTCACCTATCGCTTTTACGGCATGATAAAGTCCAGCATCTTCACCTGGGTGGCCCGCTGCAGCCATCCAGTTAGCTGAAAGCTTAATTCGCTTGATATCGCCAATGTTGGTTGCCGCTATATTGGTAATGGCTTCACCCACGGCAAGTCTTGCTGAGGCAGCAAAGTTAAGTAAAGCAACCGGTGCCCGTTCCCCCATTGACATGGCTTCACCATAATAACTATCTAAACTCGCCGTTGTCACAGCACAATCAGCGACCGGTACTTGCCATGGCCCAATCATTTGGTCTCGTGCAACCATACCGGTAACAGTGCGATCACCGATAGTAATTAAAAACGTTTTTTCAGCAACGGTCGGTAAATGTAAAACCCGTTTAACCGCATCATATAAATTGATATCAGCCGTTGAAAAATTATCGCCATGTGCTTGTTGTGTTTTGACTTCTCTTAACATTTTAGGTGTTTTACCCAATAAAACATCTAAAGGTAAATCGATCGGATTATTATTAAAATACTCATCATGTAGTGTCACCGTTTTATTAAACGTAGCTTCACCAATTACCGCATACGGTGCGCGTTCACGTTGACAAAGTTCATCAAATACATCAAGACTATCTGGGTGAATGGCGAGAACATAACGTTCTTGTGATTCATTACACCAAATCTCTAGCGGTGACATTCCGGGTTCATCACTTAAAATTTTCCGTAATTCAAATTGACCACCACAGCCACCATCACTGACCAGCTCTGGCATCGCATTTGATAGACCACCAGCCCCTACATCGTGAATAAATAAAATAGGATTATTTTTGCCAAGTTGCCAACACCGATCGATGACTTCCTGACAACGACGTTCCATTTCGGGATTATCACGCTGCACTGACGCAAAATCTAAATCTGCATCAGATTGTCCCGATGTCATTGATGATGCCGCACCTCCTCCTAAACCAATATTCATTGCCGGCCCACCTAACACAATTAACTTAGAACCAGCAGGAAACTCACCTTTTTGAATATGTTCTCGACGAATATTGCCCATGCCTCCAGCAAGCATTATTGGTTTATGATAACCACGAAGCTCATAACCATTGTGGCTATTAACGTATTCTTCATAGGTACGAAAATACCCCAAAAGCGCAGGGCGACCAAATTCATTATTAAATGCAGCGCCACCTAATGGGCCATCGAGCATAATATCTAACGCACTGACAATTCGGTCAGGCTTACCAAAATCGTGTTCCCATGGTTGTTCAAAATGGGGGATACGCAAATTGGAGACCGAAAACCCGACTAAACCCGCTTTCGGTTTTGCGCCTCGTCCTGTTGCGCCTTCATCACGAATTTCCCCCCCACTACCCGTTGCTGCGCCTGGCCAAGGTGATATCGCTGTGGGATGATTATGTGTTTCAACCTTCATCAAGATATCAGCATATTCCTGATGATAACTGTAGGTTTGATTACTACTATCAGCAAAAAAACGTCCAACTTGAGAGCCATCCATTACCGCAGCATTATCTTTATATGCAGAAGAAACATAATCGGGTGTCTTTTCATAAGTATTTTTAATCATTTTAAACAGCGATTTAGGCTGTTTTTCACCATCTATAACCCAATCGGCATTAAAAATTTTGTGTCGACAATGTTCTGAATTTGCTTGCGCAAACATATAAAGTTCGACATCCGTTGGATTACGATTGAGTTTTTGGAAGTTTTCAACTAAATAATCCATTTCATCTGACGCTAACGCTAAGCCTAATTTAATATTTGCCGCTTCTAATGCCTTACGCCCCTGACCTAACAAATCAATAGTAGTCACAGGAACAGGTTGTTCGACTTTAAATAACTGTTCTGTTTGTTCCAGACAAGTCAAAACTGTTTCCATCATTCGATCATGAATGAATGCCAAAAACTCGTTTTTTTGTATATCAGTCAACGGTGAACTCGTTTGAATATAATAAGCAATGCCTCGCTCAATGCGTTGAATTTGTCGTAAACCACAATTATGCGCTATATCGGTTGCTTTTGATGACCATGGTGAAATTGTCCCTATTCTTGGTATAACTAAAAAAAGCGTTTTGTTTGATTTGTTCGAAATAGTGATTTGAGCCGATTTAGGCCCGTATTGTAATAATTTCTCAAGGGTTAGCTGCTGGGCAGAAGTTAATTCACCTTTCAAATCAATAAAATGCAAATATTGTGCTTCAACACTCTTAATAGGGATAGATTGTTCAGAACAAGCAGAGAGAAGTTTATGAATACGAAATGCAGATACAGCAGAAGAACCAGCTAAAATTTTCATGCTAATTACTCTTTTTAAGCCAAAAACAGATAAAAAATAGAGCAATAGTATAAAAGAAAGTAAACAATGTGGCTATCTTTAAAACATTTATTGTGTTGTAATTCACCTTGTTATTTGTTATCGATTACATATAATATACCGTAACTAATAAAAAAATATCTCAGAAATATAAGAAATATGATAAGCACATTTACAATACTATTGATTTTCGTTCTACTGATTTCAATAGTGATAATAATCAGTTTATGTTTGAATTCAAGTTTAGACAATTTACAATCTCAAATTAATGAGCTAACAAAAAAAATTCAACGTTATGAATTAACAGAAAACAATACTAAGTCGGAAGAATCTGATCTTGTTCATTCCAACCTCAAAGCCACTATTGAACAGGATGTAAAAATCGCTGAAAAAAAACCTGAATATGTTGAGCAATCAGAAAACACCAATGATTTACAACAACTAACCAATATTCAACCGGTAACGTCAACACAAACATCACAACATCAACCATGGGAAAGCTCGCCATTAAGAAATCAATCAACCAAACAAGGCAAAAACCCCAGTGTTTTCAATTCGTTTTTTACCTGGCTTTTTCAAGGCAATTTGATAGCTAAAGTTGGCATTATTATCCTATTTTTTGGTCTTTCATATTTATTTAAGCATAGTATTGAAAATCAATTAATCTTACCTAATGTTCGTATTTTTGGTGCACTGATCTTAGGTTTAGTATTATTTGTGTTTGGTTGGTATTTACGCACAAAAAAACGGATATATGCCTTAATATTACAAGGCGGTTCTGTAGGTATTTTATATTTAACTATATTTGCAGCCTGTAAACTTTATGCACTTATTCCATTCTTAGTTGCTATTATTTTATTAATCACCCTCTGTTCAGTGAGCGTTTTATTCGCTGTTTTACAACGCGCAATGAGTTTGGCAATTATTGCCAGTATTGGTGGCTATTTAGCCCCGATATTGTTATCAACAAATTCAGATAATCACATTACATTATTCAGTTATTATTCCGTCATTTCGAGTGCAATTTTAGTAATTAGTATTTGGCAATCATGGCGAATACTTAACTTAATAGGATTTGTATTTACTTTTGTAATTACCGCATCATGGGGAATAATTAATTTTCGCCCAGAATTTTATACTGAATGCCAGTTTTTTATCATCGTTAACATGATAACCTATGGCATTTTAGCTACCTCATTAGCTGGTCATAAAACTAATAAGAAAAACCATCCACATATTATTGATATTATTTTATTTTTTGGCACCCCTATAACTGCCTTTATGTTGCAATATGCTATTACGCGACAATGGCCGCTTGGACCGACATTTTCTTCGTTGGGATTTGGAATATTTTATTTAACAATATTTTATATCACGTTACATTATAATCGATTTACATCAAGAACAAGTTCATTGTTTGGTATTGCAATAGGACTCTCTTTTATTACATTAGCGATTGCTCTTTGGTTTAATCTTGAATGGACAGTATTAATTTGGTTGTTTGAAGGCACTGCATTAAGTTGGGTAATGCTCAATAACAGACAGTTCAAATTTGCCATGCTAGGGGCATTCATTAATACATTTAGTTTGCTATACTTATGTTATAATTTGCCTAATTTAGTCTTTACCGTCACAGAAAATATATTCTTTTTAGGATTGATTAGCCTGATTTTACTGATTAATGCTCTTATTTGGCACTATTACTGTAATCAAAATAATTGGGGTAACATTTTCAAAATCGTATTTTTTGTATTGGCTAGCCACGCTTGGGTAATCTGGATTCTATATAGCATTATAAGAATTGACCAAATAACACATAAAATACCAATTTTACTTTTAGCTTTCCTAATTGCTACATGGGTCTGGTATTACATCGGTCAAAAACTAAAATGGACTATGCTCAAATTTGCTGTTTTACTGCTCTGGCCGATCATGTTATTTTTACGATTAATCAATGAAAAATTCTTATTTGATACTAATTTATTGACGACTAACTGGAACATGGTTTGGGCAATCGCCTTTTTGAGTTGCTATTTTTATTTGTATATTATCAAAGACAGATTAATTAAGGCTCAAAATTATTTTTATTTAATCCTGCATATTAGTTTGTTTTTGATGACTTTAGATTGGTTATTCTTTGAAATTAAGAATAGTTTAAGTTTATTACCACTAAGCTTAGAGACTATTCAATACTGTACATTATTCTTCCTGGATAGCGGTATTGTATTATTATTTTATCTTCTTGTTAAAAAAAGATTATTAACTCATTTTGCGATTAGTAAAACTTATTGGTTAATAGGTTTAGCCCCTATCATAATTTATTTATTTGTGAAATTATTCATATTTATCTTTTATAGTGGTCAAATAATCAATTGGCCTTATATACCAATATTTAATCCGCTTGAATTGAGTGCAATTTTTGCCTTACTCATGATTCGAATTTGGATAAAATTCAGCGCTTATTTCATACAATTTGATGATCAGAAAATTAGTCTGTCTAACATTAATCAAAAATTGCCTAATTTTGCTACCATACTATTAATTGTCATAGCTTGTTTATGGACCAACAGTATGATTTTGAGATGCTTAAGTCAATGGCTTGATATACCTTGGTCGTTTTATCAATTATGGAATTCCAAAATCATTCAAGCAACAATTTCACTTATATGGACGCTTGTTGCCGTTGTCTTAGTCACTATTGGTCATCGTTATCAACAACGTATTACATGGTTTACAGGAGTAACACTCCAAACTATTGTCGTAATCAAGTTAATTTTGATTGATAGCATTGAACTTGAGGGATTATTGAAAGCATTTGCATTTATTGCTATAGCAATACTGATGCTAATCATCGGTTATTTAGCACCATTACCGCCAAAAATAAAGGTTGAAAATAATGAGGCTAATAAATAGTAAATTACATATTTCACATAGGGTTAACTAACCCTATGTGTTAGATTATTATTTTTATTTATGGCTATTTCTTATTATGAATATAAAATAAAGTATAAAAATTAAGTTATTTATAATGTTAAAAAAAACAAAATTTAATCAAATTAATCACTCCAATTATTAAAAATACTGACTTGTTTTACTAAATTAATCTCAGTATATTGATTTAATGATCAATAAGTTTTATCGAAACGGAATTTAATATGATACTTGCAATTGATGTTTATTATATCGATACTCGAGCAAAAACAGTGGGGGTGTTATTTAATCATTGGTGCGATTCAAAATCTGACATTCAAAGTATAATTACTGACTATCAAGATAATGTTGCTCCTTATCAATCTGGTCAATTTTATCAACGTGAATTACCTTGCATTTTATCCCTGCTCAATAAAGTTGATCTTAATAAAATTTCAACAATTATCATTGATGGTTATGTGCATTTAAATGAAGGTAAAATAGGTTTGGGTGGGCATTTATATAATGCTTTAAATAAAAAAGTACCTATTATCGGCGTGGCTAAAAAACCTTTTGCAGGCAATAGTGACTATTTAATGGAAGTTGTCCGAGGTCATAGTAAACACCCGCTTTATGTAACCTCAGTTGGTGTAGCACTAACGAGTGCAGCTAAAAACATACAATCAATGGCAGGTAAATACCGAATGCCAGATATCCTCAGTTATTTAGATCAACAAACAAAATTATTCAAAACTGGGGAGTAATCACATTTAAAAAGTGATTTGCCGACATGATGTCGGCAAATCTGGTCAATTTAAGCTTCGTTCCAACTATCTCTTAACCCAACCGTTCGGTTGAATACTAAATTGTCATCGGTTGCATATTTACTATCTAAACAGAAGTATCCTTCACGTTCAAATTGATAAGCATGTCCAACTTCAGCATTTTGTAAACTTGGCTCAACAAAACCCTGTTTAACGATTAAAGAGCTTGGGTTAATGGTTGATAAAAAATCGTCTGCTGCCCCAGGATTAGGCGTATTAAATAAACGATCATAAAGACGAATTTCTGCTGGTTTAGCAAATTTGGCTGAAACCCAATGAATAACGCCTTTAATTTTACGTCCATCTTCCGGATTTTTATTTAAAGTGGCAGGGTCATAACTACAATAAATCGTTTGAATATTGCCTTGTGAATCCTTTTCAACCCGATCAGCACGAATGACATAAGCATTTCGTAAGCGCACTTCTTTACCCAATACTAAACGTTTGTAATTTTTGTTAGCTTCTTCTCTAAAATCAGCACGATCGATATAGAGCTCACGAGTGAATGGCGCTTCACGATGACCAAGTTCAGGACGATTTGGGTGATTAGGCACGTTGAGAACTTCATCAATTGTTTCAGAATAGTTTTCAATTACCACTTTAACAGGATCAAGAACAGCCATCGCTCGCGGCGCGTTTTCGTTAAGATCTTCACGGATACAAAATTCAAGCGTACTCATCTCTACCGTGTTTTCTTGTTTCGTCACACCAATTCGACGGCAAAACTCTCGAATTGAAGCAGGCGTATAACCTCGACGACGGAGACCCGAAATAGTTGGCATCCGAGGATCATTCCAACCATCAACGATTTTTTCTGATACGAGTAAATTTAATTTCCGTTTAGAGGTAATAGCATACTCTAAATTTAATCGAGAAAACTCATATTGATGTGGGCGAGCTTCAATCGTTATGTTATCTAATACCCAGTCATATAAACGACGATTGTCTTGAAATTCAAGCGTACAGAGTGAGTGAGTAATATTTTCAATCGCATCAGATATACAGTGGGTAAAATCGTACATTGGATAAATACACCATTTATTGCCTGTTTGGTGATGTTCTGCAAATTTAATACGATATAACACCGGGTCACGCATAACAATGAAAGGTGAAGCCATATCAATTTTTGCTCTTAAACATGCTTTACCTTCAGCAAATTTACCTTCTTTCATTTGAATAAATAATGCTAAATTTTCATCAATGCTACGATCACGATAAGGACTATTTTTACCCGGTTCTTTCAACGTGCCACGATATTCACGAATTTCATCAGGCGAAAGCTCATCAACATAGGCTAATCCTTTATTGATTAACTCAATCGCATATTCATATAATCGGTCAAAATAATCAGATGAGTAACAAATTTCACCATCCCACTCAAACCCTAACCAACGAACATCTTCTTTTATCGATTCAACATATTCGACATCTTCTTTAACAGGATTAGTATCATCAAAACGTAAATTACATTTACCTTGATAATCCTGAGCAATCCCAAAATTTAAGCAAATTGATTTGGCATGACCAATATGCAAATAACCATTTGGTTCTGGAGGAAAACGTGTATGCGTCGTTTTATATTTTCCTGCTGCAAGATCTGCATCGATAATTTGACGTATAAAGTTAGTTGGACGTGTCTCTGTCTCGGTCGGTAGTGAACCGCTCATAAAAACCTCTGATTGTTGTTAACTAATACAAAATTTTAACTATTAGTTTGGTTACTTATCTCATTTGACTTGAGAATATAACAAATTTTTTGTTTTTCTGAAATGAAAAAACAGCATGATTTGAATTGATATGCTTTTCTGTTTTCTAAAAACGAATTCCCAATAAAATTATTCTTCACCAGACTTTATTGAAACAACAAATCTTGCACCGCCTAAAGGGCTAGTGACAACAAATGCTTTCCCATTATGAAACTCTGCCATTAATTTTACATAAGCTAATCCAAGACCATATCCACCTGTTGAACGAGTTCGACTGGTATCAAGCCTTGCAAAAGGCATAAAAATTTTTTCACGTGCATCAAACGGGATACCGGGACCATCGTCATCAATCTCTATAATAACTCGATTGTTCTGTTTTGTAATATTTAAAACCGCTTTATGCGTTGCATATTTGAACGCATTAAGTAATAAATTCTTAACTATGGTTTCAACCAGATTAGTATCAATAAGCGCTTTTACGTCTTGACTGTGACAAACTAACTCAAATCCTTTAGGTTTGAATAATTCGAGAGATTGACAAACTTTTTCCGCCCACTGCTTGAGTGATACCGACGTTAAATTTAACTCAATATTACTTTGCTGCATTTTAAAGTAACTTAAACTGGCATTAATGAGCGTTTCAAGTTCATTAATATCATCGCTCATTCCTTTTTGCAGCAATAACTTTTCTTGTACATCATCACATTCTTCGAGCATACTGAGCTCAAATCGCATACGAGCCAGTGGCGTACGAAGTTCATGCGCCATTGCATGCGAAATGGTTTGATTAGTGCTAACTAAATGCTCAATGTGTGTTCCCATATTATTTAACACATTTGCTAACGGTTTAAATAACCAGCCTTTAACATTTTCAGTGCGCGCTTTAAGGTTTCCTTGACCAAGCTGTTCGGCTGTCTGTCTAATGCTAACCAAATCCTTCCAAACAGCACTAAACGCAAAATAGATTAAAATAAAAAAGACAATTGCACTAAAAAGCGCCCAAATAACGAGAAAAACACTTAAAGACATCGTGTTTGATTCTAGAATATCCCGCATCATAATAGGGCCTAGCTGAAGAAGATGCCCCTCTTTTAAATCAATATAGACCACTTCTTTGTCACCATCATAGGCAAATCCAAGTTCTGCTAGCTCTTTATTGATGGAATGGGGTAACGAAGTATGACTCGGTAAAACTTCAATCGGATACCCAAAATAGGGTTGCAGTTCATCTACCACTTCTTGCAGAGGACGATCTTTATTCTCATTAATTTGCATTCGAATCAGATTGACCGTACCTCGTTGTGATTCACGAAAGACAATGTGGTCATCAGGAATATCCGTTAATGAAGAAGGCAAAGAATCAAAAACGAGTAGTGCACCATAGGCAATAATACATTGTAGTGAAAGTAAGATAACCAGATAAAACACAATCCGACGATTAAAAAACAGCGGTTTTGCTAATAATTGTCTCAATGATTATCCCCTTCTCTCATAAATAGATAACCTTTACCTCGAACCGTTTTAATACGTGAAGGGTTATCAGGATCATCAAGTAACTTGCGTCGTAATCGAGAAATACGAGCATCGATAGAACGATCCGTTCCATCAAAATCTATACCTCGAACTTGAGAAAAAATATCATCACGAGATAAAATTTTACCTGCATTATTCGCCAACAACCAAAGTAGATCGAACTCTGCTGTGGTGAGATCGATTTCTTGACCTTCAAGTAATACTTTTCGATTTTCATCATCGATAATCAGATTATCAAAAATCAACGTTTTATTATTCGTTGCCGTGACGGGATCTTTATTTACTTCTTTCTCGGATTCAATTTGCTTTCGTCTTAGTAAAGCTCGAATGCGTGCCAATAATAACCTTGGCTCGACTGGTTTTGCCAGATAGTCATCTGCTCCCAATTCCAAACCGACAATTTCGTCAATATTATCTTCACTCGCCGTCATGATAAGAATATAGTTTGTAAACCATGTTCGTATATCTCGACAGATATCAAAACCAGATTTTTCGGGAAGCATCACATCTAAAATAACCAAATCGGGATTTATTTCTTGAATTTTTTCTTCTGCACCTTCACCACTATTATGCCAATCAACAAGATATCCTTGGCGAACCAGATAAACTTTTATTAAATTAGCTAACCTTTGATCATCTTCAATGATTAAAATACGTTCACTCATCTTAGGTTCTCATTACCGTAAATTGTGCTAAAAGAATCCTTATTATACAGACAATTTTAACTTCGTTACAAAATATATACAAAGAGCCTACAATGTTCAAAGCGACTCTGTGAGAAAATTTGCGCCAATATATATAAATAGACTATTTTTATTTCAAATATGAATACTTTTTCATCAATTACTAGTCATCTATATACACCATCTTATACACAACATCAAACTCCTATTGTTTTGTGTGACTTCGATGGCACCATAAGTGTCAAAGATGTGACAGATACATTGCTGAGTCATTTTGGTCAAGATGGTTGTGATGAGCTCGAAGAGTTATGGGTTAACGGTAAAATTGGCTCCCAAGAGTGCATGAGTAAACAAATTGCCTTAATGGATGCCAGTTTAGATGAACTCAATCACGTTTTATCACAAATCGAAATTGATTCAACGTTTAAATCATTCATTGATTATACTGAACAGAATAATATCCCAGTTCATATTGTGAGTGATGGGTTAGATTACGCAATTCAATTTGTTTTAAAACGACACGGTATAACACATATCCCGATATATGCCAATAAATTAATGCATGATAATGGGCGTAGTTGGCGTCTTGAATTTCCTTATGCGAATAAAAACTGTATTAAACAAAGTGGAAATTGCAAATGTAATCATGTTAAAAAACAACAATTCTTTCCACAAATACTGTATGTAGGTGATGGCACATCCGATTATTGTGTATCTCATAATGTGGACTTTGTATTTGCAAAAGACAAATTGATTCAATATTGTGAAACCAACAAGATTGAACACTGTGCTATTCAACGTTTTGCCGATGTCACGACAGCACTGAAAAAAACTCAAGATGCTCTTATCCCTGTCATGATGGTAAAATAATTAGGAATAATAATGAGTACAATTGAAGATTTATCTTATTTTTTACCGGGTAACAAAAATGGTGTACTTTTGATACATGGCTTAACAGGTACACCCAACGAAATGCGTATTTTAGCTAATGGTTTACATAAAGCCGGATTTACCGTGTATGCTATACAATTAGCGGGTCACTGTGGTACTGAAGAGGATCTTTGTAAAACCACTTGGCAAGATTGGTATCAAAGTGTAAAAGATGGTGCTGATTTTTTAGCAAAACATGTTGATAATGTTTTTGTTGCCGGTTTATCCATGGGCGCACTCCTTGCGCTTAAACTTGCATCAGATAGACCAGAGCAAATTAAAGGTGTGGGTGTTTTAGCACCAACTTTTTATTATGATGGTTGGAGCATGCCATTTTGGGCTAAAAAATTCTTTTTCTTGCTGGTGTATTTGAAAAAACTGGGGCTTTTCCAAAAGGTTTCTTTCATCGAAAAGCCACCTTATGGGCTTAAAGATGAGCGGATCCGAGCCGTTGTATCGGAAAGTATGCTGAGTGGTGATGCGGCATCTGCCGGACTTGCTGGAAATCCTTTTCCTGCACTGGCCGAAATGCAATTGTTAGCTAAAAACGTTCGCCAAGCACTACCTAAGGTGACTTCACCGTGTTTGATTATGCATTCTGGTCATGATGACATAGCTGATATTGAAACCAACGCTAAATTAGTTGAGAAACACGTTTCAGGATCAAAAAAATTAGTGGTACTTAATGATAGTTATCATTTAATTACAATTGATAGCCAACGTCGTGAAGTCATTAAAGAGTGCGCATCATTCTTCAATGAAATAGCAGAAGGAACCAATTCATAATGTCGCTATTAGTGATTATACTTTGGGTTAGTAATATCTGTTTTGATACATTAGGGCAAGTTGCTTTTAAATACGCAGCAACCGCCCCTAATAATCGAGATGGCTGGTATTACTGGGTTGATTTGGCTAAAAATCATTGGATCTGGATTGGTATAATTTCTTACGTTGCAGAATTTTTATTATGGTTAGCATTTTTAACATTGGTTCCGCTTTCTCAAGGGGTGTTGCTGGCATCATTTAATATCATCACCATTATGTTAGTTGGTCGAGTGCTTTTCAAAGAACTATTAACTGTTTACCGACTCATTGGTATGTTACTCATTACTGCTGGCGTAATCTTTGTAGGGATGTCTTAATATGGCTAGATTCTATTTAATCGGTTTTACGGTATTACTTTTTTTCGATACTATTGCACAATGTAGCTTTAAATTAACTGCCATCCATGCCGAACCACTAGCAATGAGTGTTGATTGGTTAGTCAGGGTATTTACTAATCCATGGATATATATCTCTATCGCTGGTTATGTTTTAACTTTTTTTACTTGGATGACTTTATTAAAAAAAGCCCCTGTTGGGCCAGCTTTTGCTGCCTCTCACTTTGAAGTTGTCACGGTTATGATAGCTTCGATATGGCTGTTTCATGAACCAATCACATTATATAAGTTAATTGGCACCATTCTTATTGTATCAGGTATCTTATTTTTAGCTTTAGCGGAAAGCCAATTGGCTAAGCAAAACGCTGATAATCATCAATAAAAGTTAATTCAAACTGTAGTTGATTTCTTAAATAATCAGCTACAGCTTCTAAACTTGTCATTATACTGATAAAGCTTTTAATAATGTTAAATTAAGCTGATGTTGTGCTTGTTGCCAATTGTGTAAGTTATCTGCCTCAATAGTGGGTTGTTTATCTAATGAACTCAGCAACCGTTTGAACCAATTAGAGGGTTGCCATATTGACAATTCACCAGTGATATCACTTGCCACAATACGTTGCTTTAACGAAGTAATGGTATCAAGCAGATGATAAGTTTGTAATTGACCTTGATCCCAATTAGTGTGAATGACCTTTTCACTTAATACATCTTTATCTATCGATAAATACACAGGTTCGGCGCTATGGTATTGTTCGGATAAGAAACTAGCAATCAGATCATCTGGAGTAGAAAAATGGCGAAAAGCTTGCCCCAAACCTATTTTTTTTGCCCACGATACATTGACATCCAAACTCCAATACGTCAGTTTTTTCTGAAAAAGGGGTTTCCATCTATTTTCCCAAAAATGGGAAAGTCCAATATCATGAGATGTGATACCTAACACATGAACATGACTGACAAAAGGTAAACTTGCCACATAGCTAACCCATGAACCACAATGAATACCAAATAAATAGCGCATATTATCAGGATGATTATCAAACACAATTACTTGGATTGGATTATCGGCGGAATAGTGTTTAGCCAACCGTTCAATAAGCAGCAATGAAATATGGTGATAATCACCACTTCCCATAAAGACTGTACCATAATGTTCAGGTAAGGATTGCTGTAATTCAGCTTTAAATTGGCAGAATTTTTTTTCAGAGCAACCAAAGCGAATCGTATCTTGCCACTGAGTTACATCAATTATTTTAGCATTATTAATCTCGCCTACACTCTGATCGAAATTGAGTATAATAGGATATGTCATGCTACTTTCTCCTTGTCACTTTCAAAATGACCAATCAATTTGCTTAAAATAAATCTTAATAATGGATTACGGATGTAAACCAAATGTTTGGTTAAAGTAAATTGCGCACCTAACGATCGTTTAACCTCAGGATCTGTCCAACCCGCAATATAGTGACTAAATCCTTGCTCAATGGCATATTCCAGATTGAAAAACCAACTAACAAAATAAAGATTAAAGTCACGAGCTTGAGGATAAATCAAGCCAATATATTTATCGACCAACATATTATTTACGACAAAGCAGATATTGTAGCCAATTAGTTCATTATCGTGATAATAGGTAAAAATGCGTGCTTGGATAGATTTACTTTGCAGCAATTGAATAAAAAACGGTTTGGTCAGTAAATCAAAATGAACCTCACTCTGTTGATACACATTGAGGTAAAGTTGGTAATAATGATCTAACACCTCATCATCAAAAAAGCACTCATCACCACTATGCAAAACCTTAATCTCTAATTTTTCGCGAGCTTTTAATTTACGTCTAAAATTCTTGCGACGGCTGGACGAAAATCGTGAAAACACATCATTTAAATCACTAAAATCAATCGGTAACCAAGCTAATGCTTGTCCTTCAACTTCAATAAACCCTCTTGTTTTTAATGCCGAAATAAGCTGGTTTGAATAATGATTGTCTTGTTCGCTAAGTAAAGGCGAGGATAAAGGCAAATCTTTGACAATAACAAAAGGATACTTTTTTGTATATGCGGTTTTAATGTTATCCGCTAACTGTTCTGCTTCTACCTGATCGGTCAATAGAGCATATTCAGAAACGGTTGTTCCTATAAAACAAGTTTTCGGCTGTAACCAATGTCGCCATTTTTTAAAAAAAGGGAGTTTTTGGATCTTATGCTTAAAATCATCATCAGCAGTAGTTAATAAATCAAACTTTGCAGCAAAAGCAGGCACACCATTTTCACTCAGCCACGCCGTAAAATCATGCGGTGGATAAGTCAAAAAATTGTCGACTAATTCATTTGGTTCTAGCTGATTGATGTATTTCATAAATATATTTAAACGATTGGCTATCATGTGCAGTCCCGCCAACAAGAGTTGACGGGAAGGTTAGAAATTAACAATTAAAGTTCTTTTTTCGCTCGGGTAATTAACTGATCAAGTAGTTCGATACCTTGATCAATCTCTTGACGAGTAATATGTAGCGATGGAGCAAAAGTGATCACGTTTTTATAATAACCACCGATATCAAGCACCAAGCCCATTTTATTACCTTTCCAATCAAGATCACCTGACATACCGATATCCACCATTTTATCTACTAACGCTTTGTTAGCGGTAAATCCATCTTCGGTACAGATTTCGGCACGAAGCGCAAGACCTAAACCATCGACTTCACCAATCTCTTTATGTTTCTTCTCAAGTGTTTTTAAACCTTCAAGGAAGTAAGCACCGCTTTCCATAACCATGGTTTCATAATCAGTTTCTGACGTCATTTTTAACACTTCAAGACCAACTGCTGTACCTAATGGATTAGAAGCAAACGTTGAATGAGTTGAGCCGACAGGGAATACCTCAGGATTAATCAACTCTTCACGTGCCCATAAACCACCTAGTGGATTAAGACCATTGGTTAACGCTTTGGCAAAGACAACCACATCAGGCTTAACATCAAAATGCTCAATTGACCAAAGTTTACCTGTACGATAAAAGCCCATTTGGATTTCATCAACAACCAATAAAATTCCATATTGATCTAATACTTTTTTCAAACCTTTAAAGTAGTTACGAGGAGGAACAATATAACCACCTGTAGCTTGTAATGGTTCTGCATAAAATGCAGCATATTCAGCTTGTCCTACTTTTGGATCCCATACACCGTGGTATTCAGTTTCAAATAGACGTGCAAACTCAGCAACTAAGTGTTCACCATACTCTTCTGCGGTCATGCCTTTTGGACGACGGAACGGATATGGGAAAGGAACAAACATAGCACGATCACCGAAATGACCATAACGACGACGGTAACGATAACTAGAAGTAATTGAAGATGCGCCAAGTGTACGACCATGATAACCACCTTGGAACGCAAACATTAATGACTTACCACCAGTAGCATTACGTACTACTTTTAAAGAATCTTCAATACATTGTGATCCACCAACGTTAAAATGAACTCGTCCTTGGTAACCAAAACGCTGTTCCATACCTTGTGCAATGGTTTTAGCTAATTCAATTTTGGTTGGATGCAAATATTGGCTAGCACATTGTGGTAAAGTATCAATTTGCTTTTTGAGTACGTTGTTTAATCGCTCATTAGCATAGCCAAAATTACATGCTGAATACCACATTTGTAAATCAAGGAAAGCTTTACCTTCTTTATCATACATGTAGCTACCTTCGCAACCATCAAAAATCTTTGGTGGTTCAACATAATGAACAGTATCACCAAATGAGCAATATTTAGCTTCATCAGCTAATAATGTTGCATCGTCAGGACGACTATTAATCATTTCTAAAGTTGGTTTACTCATAATTATCTCACTAATCCATATTCAAACACGATAAAATGTGGCATTATTATTCAAGAAAATTGTTTGTTACAATGTACAATTACTGTATAGATTGTGTGACGATAGTATCAAACTCAGCGAAATAATTTTCTGCTAGAGGATAGCATTGTTACCCAAATGGATATAAACCCTATGAAAAAATCACACTGCATAATTCCTATATTAGCGTTATCTGCATTAGCATTGAGTGAAACCGCATTAGCAGATCCTACTTCTATCGGTGTTGGTGGCGGTTGGTCAAATTCACCTTACAAAGGTTATCGTTCCAGTTACTATCCAGTTCCCCATATCGATTACGATAATGATACATTTTTTATTGATGATCTATCGGCTGGTGTGTATGTTTTTAATAACGATAATCAAAGTTTATCTATCGGTGCTCGTTATCTTGATAATGAATTCAAACCACACGACTCAAATAATCGCCAATTAAAACGGCTTGATAGCCGTCATGCAACATTATTAGCAGAAATTGAGTACTCTATTGATACCAATTGGGGCAGTTTTTCAAGCAGCATTGGAGCAGACATGCTAAATAAAAGTAATAGCATCTTAGTCAATGCCGATTACAGCGTACCATTTATGCTAGGTAATTTAATTATTGTTCCAACAATAGGTATCAACTGGGCAAATAACAAACACAATAATTATTACTATGGGATATCACATAAAGAATCTTCTCGTTCTGGTTTACGCTATTATCATGCTAACGGATCTTTCACACCCTATATCGAAATAGGTGCACAATATGCATTAACCGAACATCTTAATCTGCTCGGTGGCATGCATGTCGACAAATTAACCGGTGATGCAGCTAATAGCCCAATGGTTAACAAAAGCACTGTAACCTCATTTTATATGGGAGTCTCTTATAAATTTTAATTTCAATACTTTTTATTCACCCCATACAATATAGATAAACGATTTAATCAAATTAATCCTGATACAGTTTGGATATCATTAAAATAAATTTAGGAAATCAAAATTATGCTTTGGTTTAAAAATGCCATTATTTACCAACTTAATAATGACACTTTACTTGACAAAAACGCTATTGAAAAAGCTATCAAATCGGTACCTTTTACCCCATGTGGAAATATAGATACCATGAAAATGGGTTGGGTTTCACCTTATAATGATAATTATCACGATGATTTTATTATTGATATGAAAGGTCACCTTTTATTACGTATAAAAAAAGAAACAAAACTTTTACCGGCTCCTGTTATCAAACAAGCTCTACTTGAAAAAATTGATAAACAAGAACAAGCACTGAGTAGAAAGTTAACTAAAAATGAAAAGGCAACGTTAAAAGATGAAGTCATGATCGACCTTATGCCTAGAGCATTTAGTAAATACAATCATTATTGGTTATGGATAGACACCATAAATAAACGTATTATTCTTGATACCAGCAGTTTTAAGCAAGCAGAAGATATTTTGGCTATTCTACGTAAGGAATTGGGAGTTCTTGCATTAACACCGCTCTCCATTGAAAAACCAGTTGAGCAAATCATGACAACTTGGGTCAAAGAAAAACTGAACTTTGCACCTTTTATATTAGGTGATCAAGCCGAATTAAAAGATCCACTTGAAGGAAACGGGATTATTAGCTGCAAAAATCAAGATATCACCAGTGATGAAATGATGATACATTTTGATTCGGGAAAATGGATAACAAAAGTGAAAATTATTGACGAAAGAGGTGTGAATTTTATCGTCAATAATGATTTAACATTGAAGCGAATAAAATTTGATTCGAGTGTTTTAGATGAAAATGAGGATATTGGCACTGATGAATTTGATAAAAAATTAGAAGCCGATTTTTTCATCATGGCGAACTTATTATCAACAACAATCAATGACTTTTATATCGTCATCAATAAAATTACTTAAAAGATTGTGTAAACTTTTTTTACATAAAGTGTCATTAATTATAGATCTGCGTATAATATATGCTATAATTGAAATCAAATTATGTGCATCATAATTAAAAACAATAAGTAATCGATCCTTTATTTAAAGTAAAATTTAATTAAAAGGAAAGCAAACAACGTCTATAACAACATTCAAGTTGAGGCAACAAAATGAAAAAAACAACATTAGCTCTAGCAATCGCAGTTGCGAGCTTAACAGCTACTGCGGCAAATGCAGCATATGAAGACAACACTTTTTACGTTGGTGGTAAATTAGGCTGGTCAGAACTTTATAGTTTAGATCAAAGTAAAGTACGTGCATTTAGTCGTGATGTTAAAATCAGCACAACTGACAAAAGTAATGTTGCTGGTGGTGCATTCCTTGGCTTCCAAGCTAACCCTTATTTAGCATTCGAATTAGGTTATGATTGGTTAGGTTCTGCTAAATATAAAAGATCTTACCACAATGCAGGTAAAACTTATGACGTAGGTCATAGTAAAGTTTCTGCTCAAGGTGTTTCTTTAACTGGTAAATTAAGCTATCCATTATCTTTCATCTCTGATGATTTAGATGTTTATGGTCGTGCTGGTGCAATGATCACTATCGCTAAATGGAAAAACGGTGGATACGTTAAAGAAAGTTATGGCAAAGGCGGAACAAAAACTGACGTTTCTCCAGTTTATGCATTAGGTTTAGACTACCGTTTTGCAGAAGACTTCTCTACTCGTTTAGAGTATCAATATGTTAACCACATCCATACTAAAACTGACGCATCTCCAGATGCAGGAACTTTAAGCTTAGGTATCACTTACCGTTTAGGTTCTCCAGCTGTTGAAGCTCCAGTTGTTGTTAAAACTTCTGAACGAGTTTACGATTTAAACGCTGACGTTCTATTTGCCTATGCAAAAGCTGACTTAAAAGAAAAAGGTCGTGAAGAGTTAGATAGATTATTACAAGATCTTATCAAACTTAGCCCTACTCAAACTGCGATCGTAGTAATTGGTCATACTGACCGTATCGGTTCAGAAAACTATAACCAAAAACTTTCAGAACAACGCGCTCAATCTGTGATGAAATACTTAGTATCTAAAGGTGTTCCATCTGAGATCATCAGTGCTCGTGGTGTAGGTAAATCTCAACCAGTAACTGGCAGCGAATGTAATGGCAAACGTGGCGCTACATTAAAAGCATGTTTAGCACCAGATCGTCGTGTACAAATCGAAGTGAAAGCAACTAACCTTCAACAAGTTAGAGAAACAACTCACTAATTTTCGATTTCCAAAACAATAAAAACCCGGTTAATCCGGGTTTTTTATTGCTAATAAGTTAGTGAATAAACATTAAAACTCTATAAATTATCCACAAAAAAGTTTATAATTAACGATGTGCTGTTAATAATAAAAATTAAAGGAGTGATTTGTGCCTACCGCTATCTGGCAAGAATGTCTTTCTCAACTACAAGAAGAACTTCCTACAACGGAATTCAATTTATGGATTCGCCCATTGCAAGCGGAAATGATTGATAACAAACTCTATATTTATGCACCAAACAGATTTGTATTAGATTGGGTAAAAAATAAATACCTTAACAACATATCTCAATTGATCAATACACTTTTCAATGATGATTCCCTAAAGCTATACCTTGAGGTGGGATCAACATTGTCAATGGAAAAAAAAACTAAAAATAATCAGCCTAAAACGGACGTAATGCCGGCTTGGAAAACAACCAAAGAAAGTAATAATAATCATACCTATCACTCGGGAATAAACCATAAACATACATTTAATAGCTTTGTTGAAGGTAAATCCAACCAACTCGCAGTAGCTGCTGCCAAACAGGTTGCTCAAAATCCAGGAAAAGCTTATAACCCACTATTTTTATACGGCTCTACAGGTTTAGGTAAGACCCATTTATTACATGCTGTAGGCAATCAAATCATGGAAGTCAAAAGTAATGCCAAAGTAGTCTATATGCATTCGGAACGATTTGTTCAAGATATGGTAAAGGCACTGCAAAATAATGCGATAGAAGAGTTCAAAATTTACTATCGTTCTGTTGATGCATTACTGATTGATGATATCCAATTCTTTGCCAATAAAGAGCGATCACAAGAAGAATTCTTCCATACCTTTAATTCATTATTAGAAGGTAACCAACAAATTATTTTAACTTCAGACCGTTATCCCAAAGAAATTGATGGCGTTGAAGATCGCTTAAAATCACGTTTTGGCTGGGGCTTAACGATTGCGATTGAACCACCAGAACTTGAAACACGAGTCGCAATTTTGATGAAAAAAGCCGAAGAAAATAATATAAAATTACCTGAAGAGGTCGCTTTTTTTATTGCTAAACGATTACGTTCTAATGTGCGAGAACTAGAAGGCGCATTAAATCGGGTAATTGCCAATGCAAATTTCACGGGCAAATCCATTACGATTGATTTTGTTAAAGATGCTCTGAAAGATTTACTTGCCTTACAAGAAAAATTAATTACTATTGATAATATCCAAAAAACGGTTGCAGAGTATTATAAAATTAAAGTCTCAGATCTACTTTCCAAACGTCGTTCCCGTTCTGTTGCAAGACCGCGGCAAGTTGCCATGGCATTAGCAAAAGAATTAACAAATAAAAGTCTTCCTGAAATTGGTGATGGCTTTGGCGGAAGAGATCATACGACTGTATTACATGCATGCAGAAAGATCGCTGAATTAAAAGAAGAAAGCAATGATATTAAAGAGGATTATTCCAATTTAATTCGAACATTATCAACTTAATAAAAGAATCAACATTATGAAATTTATTATTGATCGAGAAAAACTTATCAAACCATTGCAACTTGTTAGTGCGCCTTTAAGCAGTCGCCCGACGCTACCAATTTTAGGCAATTTATTGTTACAAGTAAGTGATAGTACACTATCCATGACGGGAACCGATCTTGAAATAGAGATGATTGCTCATATCCCGCTTACGGAAGCAAACGAACCCGGTGCAACCACAGTCCCAGCGAGAAAGTTTCTTGATATTTGTCGAAATTTACCCAACAATGCTCAGATTTCAATAACTGTTGATGACAATCGATTGATGATTCAATCTGGTCGAAGTAAATTTTCCTTATCTACACTACCTGCCAGTGATTTTCCTAACTTAGAAAATTGGCAAAGCGATGTCGAACTTTCTGTACCACAAAAAACAATCAAACGTCTTATCGATGCCGTCCAGTTTTCGATGGCTAACCAAGATGTAAGATACTACCTTAATGGTATGTTATTTGAAATCGAAGATGGACTTTTAAAATCTGTTGCAACCGATGGACATCGACTTGCTCTTTGTTCGCAACCGATTGGTCAAAATATTGCAACGTCTTGTTCTGTAATTTTACCAAGAAAAGGCGTTATTGAACTGGCAAAATTGGTGAGTGATAATGACGATATTATCAATATACAAATTGGTAATAATAATTTACGAGTTAATCTCGGTGATTTTACCTTCACCTCAAAACTGATTGACGGCAGATTCCCTGACTACAAACGAGTATTGCCACGTAATCCCGATAAACCGTTAGAAGTTTCGTGCGAAGAGTTTAGAAATTCGTTATCACGTGTCGCCATTTTATCCAATGAAAAATTTCGCGGTATCCGACTTCATGTTCACAACAACCAATTAAAAATTACAGCAAATAACCCAGAACAAGAAGAAGCAGAAGAAGTGGTTGATGTAAAATACTCTTCAGCAGAACTTGAAATTGGCTTTAATGTGACCTATTTATTAGATATATTAAATACGTTGAAGTGCGATAGCGTACAACTACTTTTAACTGATGCCACATCAAGTGTACAAATTGAAGACATTAATGATCAGTCAGCCATTTATGTTGTGATGCCAATGCGCTTATAATCAAATTTAACCTTTCCGGCTTAGGCCGGAATAACTTAGCTTATATGATTCTTTCACAGATCAAAATCCATCATTTTCGTAATATATCTTATACCGAGCTGTGTTTATCCCCCCATTTCAACTTTATTGTTGGTGATAATGGTAGTGGTAAAACTAGCTTACTTGAAGCTATTTATATGCTAGGTCATGGACGAGCATTTAGACATATACAGTCCAATCGTATTATTCAGCATGAACAATCTGAATTAACGTTATTTAGCCAAATTGAATCATCTAATCAACAGACCCGAACCATTGGATTAGTCAAAGCACGTAATAATGATAATAGAATTAAAATTGATGGTGATGAAGGATTTCGATTAACCGATCTTGCTAAACTCTTACCCATTCAATTAATTACACCAGAAGGATTTGATTTACTTATTGGTGGGCCTAAATATCGACGAGCTTTTATTGATTGGGGGTGTTTTCATCATTATCCTGAATTTATCCATTTATGGAACAATTTAAAGCGGTTATTTAAGCAACGTAATGCCTTATTAAAACAATCCACGAGTTATAATCAACTGTTACCTTGGGATAAAGAGCTGGCTCCCATTGCTGAAAAAATAAGTCAAATTCGCTCGGAGTATTCACAGCATATTTTTCCCGAAATCATACAAACCTGCCATGACTTTTTGCCCGAATATCTGCTTAATTGTCAATATTATCAAGGGTGGGAACAAAACATTAATTATAGCGACATATTACACAAACAGTATGAACGAGATAGATTACTCAACTATACTTCATTAGGCCCACATAAAGCCGATATCCGTTTGCGTATCGACAATATACCTGTTGAAGATTTCTTATCACGGGGACAATTAAAATTATTGATGTGTGCACTACGTCTTGCGCAAGGTGAACATTATTCAAAACAAAGCGCACAACCTTGTGTCTATTTAATTGATGATTTTGCGTCAGAATTAGATCATCATAAACGAGCATTATTAGCTAAACGGTTAAAAATGGCGAATTCACAAGTGTTTATCACCGCGGTTAGCCAAGACCAAGTAACCCATATGATTGACGAAAATGATAAGATTTTTCACATAAAATCTGGTATAATTTCCTAAATATACAGAATGATATAAATAAATCAAACAAGTCGAGAGATCCATGTCAAATTCTTATGATTCTTCTAGCATTAAAGTACTTAAAGGACTTGATGCTGTCCGAAAACGTCCAGGTATGTATATTGGTGACACTGATGATGGAACAGGACTTCACCATATGGTTTTTGAAGTTGTTGATAATGCCATTGACGAAGCATTAGCTGGCTATTGTCATCACATTGAAGTGACCATTCACCCTGATAATTCAGTCTCAGTACGAGATGATGGTCGTGGTATTCCAACCGGTATCCATGAAGAAGAAGGAGTTTCAGCAGCTGAAGTCATTATGACGGTATTACATGCTGGCGGAAAATTTGATGATAATTCATATAAAGTATCTGGTGGTTTACATGGTGTGGGTGTTTCCGTCGTTAATGCCCTATCTGATAAATTAGAATTGGTCATTTATCGTGAAGGAAAAATTCACCAACAAGTTTACCATTTAGGTGTCCCTCAAGAGCCGTTAAAAATCATTGGCGAGACTAGTGAGTCGGGTACTTATGTGCGTTTTTGGCCAAGCCCAGAAACTTTTACTAATATTGAATTTGTTTATGAAGTTTTAGCTAAACGCTTACGTGAGCTATCATTCTTAAATTCAGGTGTTTCAATCAGATTGCTTGATGAACGTACCGGTAAAAGCGAACATTACCACTACGAAGGTGGGATACAAGCTTTTGTTGAATACTTGAATAAAAATAAAAACCCGATTCATCCAAAAATCTTTTACTTCAGTACGGAAAAAGACGGTATAGGTGTTGAAATCGCTTTACAGTGGAACGACGGTTACCAAGAAAATATTTATTGTTTCACCAATAATATTCCTCAACGAGACGGCGGTACCCATTTAGCCGGTTTTCGTGGAGCAATGACTCGCACCCTAAACAATTATATGGAAGCGGAAGGATACAGCAAAAAAGCGAAAATTAGTGCGACCGGTGATGATGCTCGTGAAGGACTCATCGCGGTTGTATCGGTCAAAGTACCGGATCCAAAATTCTCATCTCAAACTAAAGATAAGCTAGTTTCGTCAGAAGTAAAATCGGCTGTTGAATCGGTAATGGGTGAAAAATTAGCGGAATATCTGCTTGAAAACCCATCTGATGCAAAAATCGTGGTAGGTAAAATTATTGATGCAGCAAGAGCACGTGAAGCCGCTCGTAAAGCGCGTGAAATGACACGGCGTAAAGGTGCATTAGATTTAGGTGGCTTGCCGGGTAAACTGGCTGATTGCCAAGAAAAAGACCCTGCCCTATCTGAACTTTACTTAGTGGAAGGGGACTCTGCGGGCGGTTCTGCAAAACAGGGACGAAACCGCAAAAACCAAGCCATTTTACCGCTCAAAGGTAAAATCTTGAATGTAGAGAAAGCTCGCTTTGATAAAATGCTTTCTTCACAAGAAGTTGCTACACTGATTACAGCATTGGGTTGTGGAATTGGTCGTGATGAATACAACCCAGATAAAATGCGATATCACAGCATTATTATCATGACCGATGCTGACGTCGACGGTTCACATATTCGAACATTGCTATTAACCTTTTTCTATCGTCAAATGCCCGAAATTATCGAACGTGGTTATGTTTATATTGCGCAACCACCACTCTATAAAGTGAAAAAAGGGAAACAAGAACAATACATCAAAGATGATGAAGCGATGACGCAATTCCAAATAGCATTAGCGCTTGAAGATGCTTCATTGCATGTTAACGATCATGCGCCTGCACTGGCTGGCGAAGCCTTAGAAAGATTGATTGCTGAGTATCAAAAAGTTGAAAAGCTCATCGCGAAAATGGAACGCCGTTATCCTAAAGCATTACTGTCTGAGCTGGTTTACCATGATGTATTAGATGAAAATATACTTAAAGATAAGCAATTAGTCGAAAATTGGGCAAAAACCATTGTCGACAATTTATCGAATAAAGAACAACATGGTAGTAGTTACCGTTATTCAGCTGAATATAATGAAAAAACACAACTTTATGTACCTGTCATCAAAGTGAGAACGCATGGAGTAGATAATAACTATGCATTAGATCAGGTATTTATTCACAGTAATGAGTATCGTAACATTTGTCATTTGGGTAAACAGTTAAGAGAACTCTTAGAAGAGAGTGCTTATATCCAAAGAGGAGAACGAAAACAACCGGTTAGTTCTTTTGAAGAAGCCGTTGATTGGTTAATTAAAGAATCACGCCGTGGTCTGACTATCCAACGTTATAAAGGGTTGGGTGAAATGAATCCAGAACAATTATGGGAAACCACAATGGATCCAACCAGTCGTCGAATGTTACAAGTGACCATTAAAGATGCTATTGAAGCGGATCAACTATTTACCACACTAATGGGGGATGAAGTTGAACCTCGTCGATTATTTATCGAAGAAAATGCTCTTAAAGCAGCTAACTTAGATTTTTAATTAGCTCAAATTGGAATAAAAAACCAGACTCAAAATAGTCTGGTTTTTTTTATTAATACTCACCGCTAAAATAGCCTACGATGAATATTCATCTGTCATATTCTTTATTGGCATACAGGGCGATTAATTTTCATATCTGAAACGGCTTTATTCATCTGTTTAATCATATCTTTTGGTGTCTGAGCTATATATACCTTGCCCCCTGTCGCATTTGCAACACAATCAATCTTATGTTCACCAGCAATATCGACAATATTGATTTTTAAACGAGGTTTTGAGACTGAAATATGATGAGCTAATGTACAGATATTTTTATGAGTACAGGTATCTTCACCGTCACTGATAATTAAAATATAATCATCTCGTTTTACCCCATCAAGCATATTACTAGCTTTTTCTAATCCATTATAAAGTGGTGTTCCCCCACCACCAGCAGCGGTTGGCGTCAGTTTATTAATTTTATTTTTCAGTGTTCCACGGTTTTTATAACTATAAAAAGGTGAAACCTCGGCCGATGGACAGCCCGTTAGGGTCACTAGTGAAATATTGATATTTTGTTGTATTTTATCAATGCTAGTTAAAGCAACCTTTTTGCTACTTGATAAACGGCTTGGTAATCGAGTCATACGTTTTTCGTAGTTTAGCTTGTCTTGTTCCGACATATAGCGTGGAAAACCATAACCCAAATACTGAAAATACTGTTCAACCTCAGCGGGTGACTCTGCTAATGTCACTATCATCGACAACGAATTATCAAATACCATCACCATTTTAGAAGGATTGGGATTACTGACCAATTCTTCTTTGGTAATACAATTAGCAGGATTTTTAACTTTTGGTTTAGGCTTTTCTTCTGGTTCCGGTTTTTTCTCTTCAACCACTGTTTCTTTGTGCTCAACAGGTTTAGGATCTTGCTTGATTTCTGGTTCAGGTTGGACAGGAACATCAACTGGCTCTAATTGAGGTTTTTTCTCTTCATCAGCAGGTGTTATTACTGGTGCTGAAACATGACTTGCTTCATCCACACTATCTTTATTAAATGGATAAAAGACATACCAAAGCCCACCAATTAATGCCAGTAATAGCAATGCTAAAAGGAATATAGACCACCAACGCCAAGTCGATTTGGTTGGAAGCTTGGGTTCGGGTACTTTAGGCGGTAAAACAGGATCTTCAAACGTATGAACAATAACAGGCTCATCATTAATGACAAAAATTGAATTACCTAAACTTTTAATTCTTGGTATCCAAAATGAAACCAGTGTTTGTTGTTCAGGGGTTAACGGCATCAATTTAACGGTATTTTCAATATCAATAATACGTGTTTGTAACGTTGTCGTTACCGTTTGTCGATATAGTTCATTACTGATATCGCTTAATAATATGGGTTGTCCTTCCAGATTGGTAGACCATGCAATGTAATGATCATCTTCTATCAATTTTGGAATGGCAAAGACAGAAAAAGTCCGCTCAGTCAGATGTGATTTTAATAACGATAGTAATGAATTATATTGTTCTAATAAATTGATTTTTTGTGAATCACTGCTATCAAAACAATGCCGTGTTATTCGCTGCATGATAAATTAACTTCCTTACAGATCATTCTAATTTTACCTCAGCTTCAACATGAACATCCAAATATTAAAGATCATCACTGAATAATATCCTATTCGAATGCTACTTATTCACACAAAGGTTTACTGATATTCATATCAGAAACCGCTTTATTCATCTGTTCAACAAGCTCGGTGACATTGTTAGCAATATAGACCTTTCCACCCGTTTTATCCGCTAAACAATCAATCTTATGCTGTCCCACAATGTCCACTATATTTATTTTTAAACGTGGTTGTTGGTTGGCAATTTCATTGGCTAAAGTACAAATATTATCTTCCGAACAATTATCGTCACCATCACTGATAATTAAAATATAATCATCATGATTTACGCCATCAAGCATTGAACTGGCTTGCTTTACACCACTATATAACGGAGTAGCACTATCGTATTCTAATGGTGTTAAACGATTAATTTCATTCTTCAATTTTTCTCTATTATCAAAATGATAAAATGCAGATGCCTTTGCGACAGGACAACTATTTAACGTGACAAGAGCAATATTGATATTAGGTTGTATTTTATCAATACTGGATAACGCAACTTGCTTACTACTCGATAGTCGATTCGGTAATCGGGTCATTCTTTCTTCATATTGCTTGGCTTCTTCGAAAGTAAGATGATCAATCCCATTTGACAAATATTTTTCAATTTCTGCTTGAGGTTCAGTAAGCGTTAAATACATCGAAGCGGAGTTATCAAATATCATCACCATTTTAGAGGTTTGCTCGTTTTTTTGGATTTCTTCCTGTGAAATACAGCTAATTACTTCAGAAGTGGGATTGTTTGAGGTCGTTGGTGGTAATAGTTCAGCAATAGGTACGGGGGCTTTATCTTTTATATATAAATAATATAGATATCCAAGTATCCCGATAAAAGCAAGTGCTAAGGTCAAAAACCACCACCTACGCCAAAATGATTTTGTTGTCTTGACAGGAAGGGCTGGAGCCACTTCATTAGTCAGGATTGGCTCATCAAAATGATGAACAATCACAGGTTCATTATTAATGACATAAATCACATTACCTAAACTTCTCATTCTCGGTAACCAAGCAGAAAGAAGCGTTTGTTGATCTTCCGTTAATGATTTGATTTTGATAGTATTTTCAATATCATTTAAACGTGTTTGAAGTGTTTTTTCAATCTGCTTTTTATCTGCTTCATTAATAATATCTTCAATGGCAACGGGTTGACCTTCAAGATGCGTATACCAACCAAGATAATGATCGCCTTCAATTAATCTCGGTATTGCTAAAATCGAAAAACTACGTTCGCTAACATTAGGCTTTAACAATTGTAAAACTGAATTATATTGATCAAATAACGAGATTTTATCTAAATCATTAGGATCAAATAACATTCTGGTTATACGTTGCATTGCTAATTTGTTTCCTTATGTTAAACATCGCTTTTGCTAACTATTGATATAATGAATACGCAAATTTAGATATTCAAAGCTTTCTGTAATTGTTGAAGTTTTTTATTTAATTTATCTAACTCAACTTTCTTTTCAATTTCTGATGAATTTGAATTATTCACTTGCTTAAGTTGTTTTTCAATATCATCGACTTGTGCTTGCAAGTCTGCGCGATCTTTCGCTTTTTCTTTAATTTCGTTGGTTAAACTCGTTAAATCATCTTTCAATTTTTGTTGTTGTGCTTGCTTTTGCTTAATACTTAAGGCAGTGTCATTTTTCTGTCGTTCGATATTGGCATAGATCGCTTTAAATTGTTGATTTGCCTTTTTTTCATCTTCTAAAATTTGCTGTTTTTGATCAATTCGGGCTTGATAGTTGCCAGAATAATGACAACTTATCTTATCAAAAAAACCGATATTCGTATTCGTTGGATCACACTGTTCGGTTGTGGTTGAACAGCCCATTAACAACAAAATAGGGCTGAATAATATAAGGTATCTTTTTTTCATCATTAGCTCACCTGTACTGCTGAACGTTGTTGACTTACCACATTAATTTGTTTTTCAAGTAATGCTATCTGTTTATGAAGCTGATTAATTTGTTTATCTAATTTTGACATATTAATCCCTGATTGTTTTTCCCTTGCTGAAAGCATAACCCAATCACTTTCAATGCCTTTCATACGATCTAATTTGTCAGTTAAGTAAGCAATATTTGCATCGATTTGCTTCAACTCATTTTTAATCTGTCTTTTACTCAACGTTTTATTTTCAATCTGACTATTTAACACTTTCAAAGTTGCTAAATTTTTATCCAATACGGCTTGCGCATTTTGAGTGACAGCTTGTACTTCCATATTATTTTGCTGAATATCATAAATATAAGCATCAATGCGCATTTCTTCATCTGCATACTCAGCACGCTTAGAATCAAGATAATAATTAGCGCCCATTAATACACCACACCCTACCGCTGCTGTAGCCAGACAAACACCCGGTTTTCCGCCAACTAAAATACAGCTAAGACCAGAAAATCCTGCACCAACGACACACGATTGCCAGGCTGATTTACTAAAAAATTGAGATGTATTACTATTGGTTAATGCAGGATCAACGTCTTTAGTTCTCCACCCTGATGATTGACATCCAGTTAAGACAACAGATAAACATAATGTTATTATGACAACTATTTTTTTCATTATTTCCTTCCTTTAATTTCATTGCAGGTTTGTAACCAAACTGATTGTTCTATTTTACCCGATACAATGTATTGATTGATATGTTTTAAATAGAGCTTTAAATAATCGCTCATATTTGCCTTTCCACTACTTTGTAAAATAAATTGTGTTGCTTTAGCTTGTTCATTAATTGTGTTTTTTTCGTAATTTGATGCAGTGCTAACAATAGTATCAGCATAATATTTTAATATAAAATTGCGTGCATTTCTTGAATCAATGACAACTTGATTTAAATTATTTAACTTTGTTTTAGAACACATATCTGTACTCTCTAGCTCACTTGAGTCACTTGCATCACAAATTTCATTAATCATTGTATTATATAAATTATTATTATATTCATATTTATCATTAAGATCAGAGACATTCGCACATAAAAAAGCCCCTAATTGTAAGGCAGATTGAATGGAACGATCTCGCTGCTCATCCCGTGACTGGTTCGCACTTCGTAAAAGTAGATTAAGTTGATTTAACTCTTTTTTAGTTTTTTCATCTTCAACTTGTTTAGTAATTTTTTCCAGTTCATTCACCACATTGTTATCATTTGACGATTCGACTTCATTACCAAGTTCGTTCCACTGTTTTTCTAATTCTTTAATCGAAACTTTAGAGTGCATAACTTCAGTGGTATACACTAAACGAAATCCAACATCTTTGCTTTGATAAGCACCTTTATTATCATAGTAAGGCTTTTCACTACGAAAGGCAGTTGTTATTGAAGATTCAGGAGTCAAATAACTACCGCCCCGAATAATCATGCCTCCTGGTTGTCCATGATAACGATCTAATTTATTCATTCTAAATGAATCAAACATCATTTCACTGGCATTACCTAAAATATCATAAAGATCCAGTGGATTAGGAGCTAACCGACCAATAAGTTGTAATTTTCCATTGGCTGACTTTGCCCCTGAAAACCATGCATAGTTTTCCAAACCACTCGTAATAGGAAAAACTGTCTCGCGAAATTCAGATTCAGTGACTTTCATGCCACCCCGTGCAGCGTACTCCCATTCGGTATTCGTTGGCAAACGTACATAGCCTTTTGGCAACGCTTTTAATTGAGATTGGTTTTCCAGTAACCATTGGTTATATTTATTACTAAATGCAATAGCATCAAACCAACTAATATTAGTCACAGGGAAAATCAAACTCACTTTAGCCGTTGGACAAGTATCATTCATCACCGCTTGATATTGTAGTGCTGTAATTTCATATTTACCGATTAAATAATACCTTTCTTCGTTTTCATTAGAAAAGCTACCAGAAATATAATTAGGTGTTGCGTATTCAGCAAAACCTAACTCTTTTTGATTACTGCCTAAAATTACTTTTACATCATCAAGTGGTTTATTGGTAGGCGTAAATACCCTTTTCATCACCAAACGCCCATCACAAGGCATCGGCAAAATCACATCATCACTGGCAGGTTTAGGATTATAAAACTTACTCTCCCAAGGCTCAGCATAACTGCATAAAGGGATAAAACTTAAGATTAGTCCCCAATAATGCCATTTTTTATGATTATACTTCGCGCAAGCTTTCTGCTGGCTGAATCTTAACAGCACGTCGACCTCCTACCGTTACTACAATAGCTGATATCAATAAAGTAAGTAAAAATGCGATAATAAAATGATAAAATTGTAATTGGCTAACTACTGGATGTGAAACTAAATTTTTACCTAACACAAAATTAAAGGCATAGTTGCCAAATAAAAAAAGTAGGCAAGAAATAAAAAATGCCAAACAACTTAGCATCATGGCTTGATTCATTAAATAAAGCATAATCCCTTTTGATTTAAATCCAAGTAATCGCATCAAAGCGATATCTTTGCGTTTACGTTCAATATTAGATAGAAATGATCCTGTAAAAGATAGAATACACCCTAATACAGCCGTTATTGCAATGACACTAAATATAAAATTGAGAACCCGATCTATCGCTTGCATATTTTCTATCGCATTAGCTTGAGTACGTGTTTCAATATTTTGTTGACGTAGTTTATAAGACAAAGGCGCTACATCATCAAGTGACCTTGCATAAATACGTGCTCTGGCAAATGAGTTATGTTCTGGCGGATTAACAAGCCCTGTGGTTGATTGAAAAATATTTATTTGATAACCATCATAAAAATGTTCCATATCAATTAAAAGCGCTAAAGACACAAATGCGGCAGCCCGACTATAATAAATTTCGGGAATCACTCCGATGATCTCTAACTCGACTATACCTTTTTCCAGTTTGCCATCGAGTTGCCTTGTCACAACCATTTTTACTTTATCACCAACCTTTGCCTGCATTTTTTCTGCGGCTAAAGCGGATATTAAAATCTGTTGTTCATGATGCAAGAGCGGTAAACTTTGGGTTATAGGATCACCTTTAGCTGTCGGAATAATTTCAGCATTATTAACAAAATGACGATTATCTTTCATTAAATCAGCTTGAGTATTAAGAGAACGTGTCAACGGAACCACAAACGCTGTTTCAGGTTGTTGGGCAATCCATTCAAACATTGAATGATCTAACTGTAAATTACCCACAATTTTAACTTCTAAATTTTGCGGATCATTAAGTAACTGCTGGCGAAGCTGTGAAACAACACCATATTTTAAGCTAAAGAGTAGCAACAGTGGGGTAATTACCGAGATCACCGATGCAATAATACAAAATGAAACCTTCTTGTCGTACCATAAATCCGACAAAGATAACCGAGTAATAAGCCGCCATTTCGATAATAATGTGATCATCGCTTATACCTCATCTTGTAAGGGTAAAAATTCGGATGAATGGGAAGAGGTAATTTGAGACGTTAAAGTAAATAATCCTTTATCAGCAATACGTTGCCAATCATGGGTCACAATCAAGGCAGCAATATTATCCTGCTGAGCTTGCTCAATAATTAAATCAAATAATAAATTGGCATTATAAGGATCAAGCGCTGAAGTCGGTTCATCAGCCAATAATAGTGCAGGTTTATGGATAATTGAACGAATAAAAGAAGCTCGCTGTCTTTCACCAATCGAGAGTTGTTTAGGATATTTACTTAACAAGTGTGAAATACTCAACTTTTGTACTAAATAATCAAATCGTTGTTTATCCACCTTTTTTTGTAACACATTTACTGAAAGCAAAATATTATCATGCACCGTTAAAAAAGGGAGTAATCCGCCGGTTTGCAACATAAAGCCCAAATAATTTGCGCGCATATCCGCTAACTTATCCAGTTTATCGTGTTGGATTAGTTGAGCAATATCAACGTCACCATTATCCATAGTAAGATTGTAGCAACCAATATGGTCAGGCTTTAGGATCATACCTATCATTTCAAGTAATGTGCTTTTACCCGAACCGCTATCACCTCGAATAATAACCACCTCACCCGCTTTAACGGTCAGCGCAGGAAGGTTAACACTAAAAAAAGATTTACCAGTTGAGCGCGTGATGGCAAGTTTTTTTATCGTTAGCATCTGTTTACGGTAACATCTCTAAAGGAATAGGATAAACATTTTCACGAGGATCACTACCTTCCGCTAATGAAATCCAACGATCAACATCCGCATTACATTTCTGATAATAACGAATTTTACTATTTAAATTACGAATAAATTTTTCTTGCTCAAGACCACTCATACTTTTCCACAACTCTTGATCCAACCCGGTTACATCGCTTTTATAAGGGATATTATCCAAATATTCCCCAAGTAACCCCAAATCGGCAATTTTTGTGACTGCGTTCGATTTTAATTTACTTGGGTCTTGCCCCATAGCAGCAGCAACCGATCGTAGCTGCGAAAACATATCATCGGCAGAAATTAATCCATCATTTGCTGCATTGGCGATTTTACTAACAATATCGCTTAAATCACTTAATTGAGATTTAGTTAATAAGATTCGAGGTTCAGCTGTTGGAATAGTGGGTTTAATAAAATCTTTATCAGCAATCCACGCTTTGAAGACCGAAGGCGCTTTAGACCCATTAGTTTCACCTAAATAAGCCAACTGCATAGCTTTACCCAGTAATAATGCATCATTTAACATATCGGCATTACTATCTTTAGCATTAATCGCATTACCTATTGACGCTTCACCTTTATAAGCAAGTTTCACTTGCTCGGCTAAGGCTTTGGCTAAAGAGTCAACTTTTTGACCAAACTCATTCACATTACCGGCATTAACAGGGTAGTAAAGTGATTTATGAATAAAATCATTGTAAGTTAAATCAGAATACTGCGTCGCAGCAATTTGGTGATCTTTTTCACCACTTGACGTTTTTAAATGTAATGCATAAATCGCAACCCCTTTATGCTGTGCTTCAAGCCTTAATTGCGCAGCATCCATACCGGTGCTTGAAAGTTTATCATCCCCCGGGATTGCACTTGCATCCGTAATAAGAATCATATAACGCGCACCAAAACTATTCCAATTAATATCATTTAACGCTTGTGCAACCCCCGCAAATGAATCTTCGGCAAAATAAGCCGTTGATACCGAGGCTTGTTTAAGTGATGCACTGAGTTTTTTAAAATCTTCACGATTTTTTACTTGGTTTGGATCGGCAAAAACTTTTGTCACAAATTCAAGTTTATCGGATGCGGTTAAACTTGATCGAAACGACACCAAGCCAAATTTAACTTGATCTTGTAACTTCTCTTTTTCAATATGCTGATAAACGCGTTCAACGGCCTCTTTGGTTCTTGAAATATACGGATCCATGGAAATCGTTGAGTCTATCACAAACACAATTGCAGCTTTAAAAGGTGCGACTTGATTAGTACTATCATCTATTTTTTGAGTGGTAGTGGATGACTTAACGTTCTGAGTTGTTGCCACTAATTTATCTTGTTTACTGACAGAGGCGACTTCTAATATACGCTCATAAAACCCTTGTCCATTCATGACCTCTTCACCTTGTAAAATAGGTAATAAATAGAAGTTATTTTTAAAATCAACAAATTCCGCCGGCTCTTGAGCGATAACTTTTGGCGAAGTTTGGTTAACGTTTAATGCCTCACGAATGGGTTTTAATAATGTTTCTGGATGTTCAGAATCAACAATTGCCGTGAGTGAATCTTTATCTTTAAAAAATAGCAAAGGATCACGTTCAACCGGATTAGTAAAAACCAAGGTCATTTGCATATTCCATTCAATTGCACATGAGCCATTAATCCAACCTACCGTTTTTCCATAGGAATCAGGCCCAACACTTAACCATTCTTGGTTATTTTGATTTTTACGTTCATAAACATAATAGCGAGAAAATGCAGGAACTTGCTGTCCTGTAACCTCGCTAATATCTTTTTTTAACTCACACGTTGGCGTACTTAGTACGCGTTGATACAGTGTTGTTTTACCTTGCTGTTTAAGCGGTTCATTGGCAAAACTTATCAAGGGTAAACAAGTTAAGCTCAATACAAACATAATTTTTGAGATAGCTAAATTTTCCATTTTTGTTCCTACCTACTTTTGTAGCTCAGCTAACCGTGCTTTTACGTCTTTATTATCGGGATCATTATTCAATGCGGTTTCGTACCAATAAATAGCCGTTTCTTTATCAGCTTCAAAACAGCTATTAGCTTGATAATACTTTTCGTCATATTCTTTGGCATACAAAATGGCAATGGTTGAATTTACTTGTGATTGATTAGCATATAATCGCTGAGCAATATTACATTTTTTTGCATTTTTAGCATCATTGATCAACTGAATAATCATTGGAGTCAGTGGCTTAGTTTGCAAACATTTTTGAATAAAAGTGAGATCATCATCTCCTACTTGACTTAAACTACATTGACCTAACATAGCCGGTTCAGCGTCTTTAGCTTGTTGATTTTGGAAGAATAGAAAATACCAAATTGCGATACCCATAACAATTAACAGTAAAATAGCAATGATCAAGCCGAATATTAAACCTGATTTTCTTTTTTGTTTAATCGGTTGTGTCAACGTCTCTTCCGTTACAGTTTCAGATGTGGGTACGGATGTAACGACTTCCTCAACGACGGGTTCAACAGGTTCTTCGATAATTTGTTCTTCGATTTCAGGCTCGTAAATGGTTAGTGTTTCGCCGTCCATTTTTTCGTCATCGGGGATTACATCTACACACACCTCAGGTTCAAGATGCGTATCAGACATAGTAGTAACCGTGTTTAATGCAGCTGACGTCATCACACCATCAGCTATGTTAATGACGCCTCGGTCACTGTAATTTTCGTTTTGCTTATCACGAATCTGTACCAAAAATCGTGCAGTACTTTCTTGAGTTAATAACGAATCAACCAGCCATTCACCAACAAGCCCGGTTAATTGTTCATGTTCGACAGTCATATCAGCCAACGTATGCCAACTTTTTTCTGGACTCCATTGATTTAATCCAGACAAATAATAACTATCCTGATTACGTTGAATCAATATTTCAATATCAGCACTACCATTCCATTTATATGCCAAAAATTTAGCTATACCCGGTTTATAACCATTTAATTCGATTCTTAATGCCATAATGTCCTCTATCCTGTCACTTCACTTTGTTATTGCATTAATTTACAAGAAATCATCCAATTTAATTTGTGATTGTTTAAAACATGCCAAAATCTCACCCAGACGGCTATTTTGTTCCTGACTTATTTCCCGTCCGGCATGATGTCCGACATTTTCTTGTGCAAGCGTAGCAAAAGCTATAAACCAATCAAATATCGCAAATTGAGAATAATTTTTAGTATTATTATCCAATTTTGGCAACTGGTGAGATGATTGCATAACAAACTCATTTAACGGTGATGCAAATATACGCTTGCCATGATTAACACGACTCATTGGAATGTTATCCACCTGACCTTCAATAAAACCTAACCACGCAATATAATCAGATAATTGAGTATGAATTGTACTTATCTGTCTTGATTCAAGATCATCACGTTTACTGCCAGTATTTTCGTTATTTAAGATTTTTTCAGTTAAATTTTGTTCAATCTTCAAACGATTGGCACCTGTAATAAGCTCTTCAACAATAAAAGATAATGATTTTTGGCTTAAACCAAAAAACTGTAAAATATGCTGATCCAGCACGATATTTCTTAAGTGCTCTAACCAAGTTGTAAAAACACTCTTAGCAAATTTAGATTCAGTCGGTAAAGTCACTGCTGGCTTACTGGTTAAATTGCTATTTATGTCCGAAAAAAGGTCAAATTCAGTATTAAAGCCAAAATCATTGGATAAATTGCCGACTAAATTATCATCATTATCTTTAGCTATCTGGTTTTCTACATGGTTGGAATGATACAAAGCTCGAATTGTTTGATCCGGCAATTCTAAAGTTTTGAGTAATTCACCTAATAACAATGCTTTACCCTGCAACTCTTTCACTACATCTGCGATAACGTGTTTTTTCTTACCAAGTTCTTCATCACTACCAGCTTGGTACCACGTATCAAAACGCATATTTGTGATGTAATCAATTTTTTCATTTAATTGCTCAACAATACGTTGTTGTTTTACTTCAGTAATCGCTACTTTTTCTAAATATTGACTAATTCGACCTATACCGCCATCGTTAAGTTTAAGCATGGCATCCCACGCTTCTTTTGGTTGAGATACATATTCTTGAACATCAACATTGTCGATAAAAGTCTTTTTTAATACGTCCATTTTAGTCTGATAATTCTCATTATGAGACAGTTCTTGGCGTGTAGAAGGATCGACATTTAAAAACGGTACATCAAAACCAGGTTTACGAACCAAATAAACATTGTTGAATTTCTGATTATTTGACCAATTCATTAGCCAATCATAACTTCCAAAACGTTCTAAAATAGTTTGTTGTAATAATCCACCTTTACCCCAACTATTTTTAAGATTATCTTCCGACAAGGTCAACGATGTACATATCCGTTTATCAAACATGGTAATCGCCCATAACAAGCCAACTTCTTTGGTTGCTCGCTTTTCAGGTGTTTCACCTTGTGTTTTACCGATCCACCGTTCAAGCACCGGCCCAACATCATTCACATCAGATTGCTTATCAGAAGGTGTACAAACCACTAATACATTCATCTCTTGGCTATCGGTATACTTTTCAAATAAGTAGGCAACTTTACCCCGTAATAATAGTTGAGAAATGGGATTACCTTCTTTAACATCTGAAATCGAGATTAAATTCAAGCGTCCTCGATATCCCGGAAAATCAAGCAAATCAACTTTTTCAAATGTTGAAACTCGCGTTTTGTTCACTAATGGAAAGATTAATTCCGCTGTTAAAAAAGCCAGTTGCGCCAAAGATAAATCCGTTGGTTCACCGTTAATAGGCGTTATCGTAACCGATGAATCTTTATCGGTATTTAATCGCTCTAAGATGTCTACATTCATAATACTGTCAATTTGCGATTTAGTACCATTTTGCTCTTTAATCAAAACAGTTAACGGCGCATACACAGTTTCAGCATGATGTAAACGGGATAACGTATTAGCAAGCTGAATATAGATTGTTGTTAGCTCTGCAATTCCACCCCATAATACCGCAAACAGCTCGCCTCGTTCAGAAACAGATAGATAAGGAAGTAAATGTACTGCTTTTTCCCAATATCCCCCTTTTAAACCTTCTAAAGCGTTGCCGAAATTTTCAGACAAATAATCGTAAAGTTCAACGATATCATCTTCCGATATACCGCCGACATAACTGGTTTGTTTTTTATTTTCCAACCGTTGGATTAACTGATTTAATTGTGAAAATTCAATTTTATTAGAGACTTTTTGCTGGTCAAAATCTTTAAAAAAAGCATTAATTAATATTTTGACAATTTCTATCTCTCTAAACAATTTTAACTCTAACGGATAGTTGGCAATTCCACCCTTAGCGGTTCGACTAAAACGCGTGACTAAACCTGTCGCTTCTTTACCACTTCCTACCGGATTGACATGTTCGATAAAATCTAAAATTTGGTTATCGACAACCGTTTCAAGTTTGCCATTATCCCCTGCGGCAAGTGCCGAAATCAGATATGATTTTCCCGCTTGAGAAAGTCCAAAAAAACCGACCGCAACCGATTTGGTAGAGACCTCACCTAATCGTTTAGCGCTATTACGCAAACGGCGTAAATCAAGAATTAAATTATCTGCTTCACTATTTAAACGTTTGGATGAATGACGTGTTTGATTAACCCATTCAATTGCTTCTGCTGATGCATGGTAAACGTGTTCCCAAGATTTAGGCAGTTGTTCATTTATGTTATTCATCGTTTTATCATTCCACTATCAAGCCAATATTGGGTACTGATCAAACCGGAGTTAACCATTGTATTTAAACTCAGTTTAACATCTTGGTTTTTATTGCAAGCTCGTCCATCAGATGCTTTTATGTCTTTAATATAAAAATTCTCGACCATTTTTTGCCTATTTTTAATACCTAAGGTCACTTCAAGTACCACGCCTTGAGCACTTAAACGCCGAGCAACATCGCCGTTTTCAATGGTCAAAATATAGATCGGAGAAGCCGGCCAGCGATCAACTTCAAGTTGTTTAAAACCTAGCCTTGTTGTACCTCGTATTTCAAAAGACAGATCAGGAAAATCATAATCAGGATCATCTAAATTTATATCTCGGTAATAGACATTTTCATTTTTAATCATGTTTAAATTATCCAACAATCCAATGTATTTGACTGTTGAATAAAGATCCATATTTGTTGATCTAAAATAGAAGTTAGGTAGCCTTAAATTCTTACTTAAGAAGCAAAGCATAGCGCCTACAGCAGCGGTGGTTTTAGGATCATCAATGCGTTCTTGTTTATGGAATGGATACCATCCGCCCGTATAATAACCATGGAGTGGCAAGATTCGCCCTGCAGGGATAGATAAACGAGATCGAAAATAACTTTGAATACCCGGTAAGCGTGAAGGGCGTCCAGTTAATAACAGCACATCACATTGATAACAACTGATGATTTCGGACAATGCGTCAAACGTTTTACAAATATTGTAATAATCACCACGTATAAACAGGTAATGAATTCGTTTGAGATTAATCTCAATATTCAAATTAAGCACTGAAAAGTCAGGATTATTTAATGCACGCTTGATTGGCTCATTAATAAAATTCAGCACACTATCAGTCATAACATGATGCTCTAATAATTCTTTAAAACTTGCGCTAAATACCTGCTGTTCACTATGTAAAGGATCGTAAAGCTCATACTCTTTCAAGATCCGCAAACCTATCGGCGTAAACAGTTGTAATGTCAGTTGTTGACGTAAAACCGCATCTTGAATAGAAAGTTGTTGTGAACCAATAATCGTTGACAAGATTGGGCTTGGATCAGCAAGTCCTGCCTGCTTTAAGCCGTTGGTTAACGAGGTTAAAACAATATCTTGAATAATATCAAGTAAAATATCATCACCTGCTACTTTAAAACCATCACGAAAACGCTGACTTGGAACAATATAGGCATTACTACTGTTTTGTTGCCCGTTTGCACCATAATCTAAATGGTAATCGTTGATGACTAAATCGGTTGTACCCCCACCGATATCCACCGTCGCAATGGTAACTTTTTGCTTATTGGTTTTGTCAGGTCGAACAATTGAAGCAATAAATTCTTCACTACGTCCGTTAAAATTATTTTGTGTTTCATTGAAAAGATAAACAACTTGACCACAGGTTGCTTCATCCCATTGAATATAAACTTCCGGTATGTTTGGCCAAATATGTTTAAGTTCTTCCGGATGAGTAAAATCAATATTATCATCCGAATTATCCCAACCTAAACTTTTCCAAACAAGTCCAATAGCTTGATACACACAACTTTTAAATATCGCTTGTTCGGGTTTTGGCATAGCGGGCGGAATTGTTAAGATAATTGAACGTAAATTACGTGGCGTTTTAGCATGTTCAAGTTTATTACGTTGCGCAACGCTATTAATCTGCATCAAAGCATGCATCAATACTTCGCATAACATAAACGTCATGAGCGAACTACGTGAATATTTAGGGTGGAATACCGGTATTTTACGATCATATTCTTCCTGAATATTGTTATTAAGAATATGTAGGGCTTCACCATATTCATTAATTAAATTTGAAAAAGGCTCTGCCGTTGCAAAAGGTTCATGATCGCTTTTTACATAATAAGAGTTAAAACGCCAACCTTGTTCGTACTTATCTTGATCCCATAAATAACGTTTTGGACTTGAAAGCCCGGTTGCACCTTCGTTGCCTTCACGGCGACTAGCTAAGCGGCTTGCTTCTTTACCGACACGAACAATACTAGGCCAACGGAAGGTATCTCGTCGACCACTCTGTAGCGAAAAGTGTTCTTTACCAAAAAAGGTTTGTGCAAATTCAACTCGACTTTCAAATGGTTCGTTATAGATATATTCCGGTCTGGTTAGATCGCGTATCTCCAATTCATAGCGATGATTAAGACTGTCTTTATCTTGAACATGATCTTCAATCAAAATGCCACAAGTTCGTGAATTACCCACATCTAAAATCATATCGACAGGAATCGATTTCACAATATCATTTTTATTGTTAGAAACAATTTTAATGGTTGGTAGATTTAATGTTTCACCGAGCAAATTAATGATATTAAGATAGTGCCCATAATAAGCCTTATTATTCATTTCTTGCTGGATATCATCCTTATGCATCTTTAAGCGTTCAGGTTGCTGCGCTAATTCTTCAAACAGATCGATTAACCAACTAGAAATCCATTTGAGTTCTAAAAACCATGACACATGATCAGAGCGGTGCGCCAGACTAAAAATCGCACCTGTCATTACGTCATTTTCAGTTGGAGCAAGATAAGCGACATCATCCAAATTAGCAAAGATTTTAGTGTCAAACGCAAATGTTATACGATGCGTATTACCATCGGGATCTTCACCTTGAGGAAGACTGACAATTCTTACTCTGCTCCAGTTATGAGGACCTTTATCAAATCGTTCTGGAGGAATCGACCGTAAAACAGGAATCGGTAACCAAACACCGTCATACAATTTTAGGGATTGATCGACACTAATTTCTTGTGTGGGGGTAACCGCAAAAGTGGGGTTGTCAGGACTAAAAAATTGACCATTTTCGACATCTTCTAGTAATCGAATCAATGCACCACTTTCGGACGGATCAATAAAGCACCCATTCGCTTTATTGCGCCATTGGCTGTCTTTCCAATCTATTTTAAGTGCAAAATCAAGAAACTGAATACCACTGTTCATGATAAGAGTCACTTCTTGACCATAATTGCGTAATTCTGGAAGCATATACTACCCTATTGTTTTTTCATCGTTAACGGGAACGATGTACCATTATTATAATTTCCCTTACAATCAGTTTGATTGTTACTGTTTGTTGAGCACTCTATTTTCGGTAATTGATATTTTGTATTATCGCTACAAAGCGCTTCAGTATTACTCTTTATACTTAAATTTGAGTTTTGAAAACCACTACCAACTTTACCGACACATTTCACACCATCACTACGAATTACCGTAACTTCACCATTTCCTTGATCAAAACTGTAGTTTAAACGTAATGGTTTACCCGTTGATTTATCTTGGATTCCACCACCTACTGTCCATTGTCCATTAAGAAAATCCATAGAACCTTGCTTAATTGCATCTAGTGGTACACTTAAATTTTGGGATTGTGTAGTGTTATTGGTATCCATAGCTGCTGTGTTTTGATTCTGGTTTTCATTCTGATTAGTGTTATCAACATCAGAAGTCGTACCTGCATTATCAGGCGTTATGTCATGAATTGGCGGATTATCATCACCTGCACCATGACTATCGACAGGTAATGTGGTAGGCGTGTTGAGCGTATCAGTCACATCAATGTTACCTTCTGTAACAGTTGTACCAATTACGTCATTACGATTGTCAGTATTTAACACCGAATCATGATTTATGTTAGTACCCACCGGTCTATGGATAACATTCACATCACGAATAGGATCCTCACCTTTTTTATCTTCTGGTTTTTTGTCCCGATCAGTCTCAACCGGTACATTCACCGCATTATCGACTGACAATGGCGGTGTAATTGATGATTCAGGGTGATAAAAGCACCCTCGTAATAAAAACAGTAGTAATAATAACAATAATAGTGGCAACAGCATTAATAACCACATCCACCAACGTTTCCACCAAGGACGTTTAGACGTTATCGGGGGGTCAATTTGTTCAGTAACATAAGGTGCTGTGCTTTCTGATTGTTCTAAACATTTGAAAGGTGATTGGGTTAGTTGAGTTTGTGGATTAATAAATCCCCAAAAAGTAATAACAGGCTTGCCATTAACGATATAAATATATTCATTGCTTGGAAACCGAATCGCCATAAGATTTGGTTCTTGGCTGTCCTCACGGTGATTAGGATCATAAATTAGGCGGCTAAATAGCAATTGATCGCCTTCAAGGTTTGGATTATTAGCTAATTGTTTGCCTAGCTCAACTACCTTTTGTTCAAATGCTGCCAACAATTGAAGCGCTGATTGTTGTTCTGATTCGCTGGCAGATGACCAAGGCACAATATCATATTGAACCGAATCAAAAGGTATATACCAATCAACCCTATTTCCTTGATCATTACGTTGTGGAATGGCTAAATAGTCGGCATATTGTTTACCTATTTTTACTCTGAACATTTCACGAATTTGGGTTGCCACTAAGTAAGCAGCTTTACCGTCATGCCCAAGCATTTTAAAATCTTTAATATCACCAGTTCTAAGTAGTGTATTTGCCATACTGACCTTTCCATTCCATTATCATATGATATTTTTGTAATCTTTTAATTCTAACAGAAAAATCCAGCTGTTGTAATTGGTATCTATAGGATAAGTTAAGATTTTTTTACTTTATTTTTTACATACTGCAAAATTACCTTACCATAATCGTCATTTTAAAAACATATCATCAGTCAATACTCGTAATGGTTGCATATCACTATCTCCCCGAATGACTAAGGATGGATCAGAACGTAAACACGTTCCCCCATAATGTCCGCCGACAGTGAAAGTACAGATTTGCAAATAACGATCATCGACTTTCGGTAAACACCACAATTCTTGATAGATGTTTTCTTGTTTAGCAAATTTACCGACTGTTTTCCCCAAAATGGTTTCTTTGCTGCTGACTAATTGAATATCACTCCCCCGACGCCCTGCAATCGGCTTAACGGCATACCCCTTTTTCTCTAAACTTGTATTAAGTTCGAATGTAGACTCTAATAAATAACGATGATTAGGAAATAGAGACCACAGCACCGGTAAAATCGCTTTATTGCTTGGAATAACTGTCCATAAAGGTTCAAATACAGTGACTTCGGGACGTAAAAGAACGTCTATCAACCTTACCGCATTTTCTGGATGCCAAGTCCGGATTGGTAATCCGGCTATTTGGGCTTCACTTTCTTGACGAAGTTGTTCTAATACGGTTTCCCATGCCCATGTTTTCCAGACACAGGTTACTTGACGATCTTCATCATCAACTAATCTACCGCGTTTATCCCATTTTAAGCCGCTCAAACCTCGTAAAATTTTGCTCTTAAATCCTGCTTGTGTTAGGGCTTTTTGCATAAATAAAGCATGATAATTTTCCTCATTATCATTATCTTGCATAATATGGATAAAAGCTTGTGCATCGCTATGCTTCCAACAACTCGCTAATGCGTTAAGCAACCCAGCACTAGGGTTTACGCCAACATTTAGCCCAGCTTGTATTGCCCAATTTTGTAGTATCTGTCCAGCTTCAGTATGACACGATGCCGAATCAGCATTATATTCATAAACTTTAAAGCCTCGTTCATCCATGCAAAAGTCTAGCCGACCGGTTATCATTTGATAACGTCGTTGTTGCCATGACAGTCGCAAACGTGGCCATAAAATTTCGGGGATATTAAAATTCATCAGCAAGTTATCATCTTTTAGTACTCTATCGGTTGCATGTAAATACATAAGATGTAACTCATTGGTCGCTCGAATAAGTTCTTGCTCGGCACTTTCAGAAATAGTGAAATATCGGTAGTGATCATCATGACTAATTGCATGCCCTGCCGCTTGGATATAAGCATTTTCTAAACTATCTTGCTCATTAAGCCAGTTAATATCAAATTGACCTTGATTTTCAATATGTTGACTATGAATAGCCAGTAAAGGCGCCGGTACGGTTGGTTGTGGTAGACTATATTGTGTATTTTCGGTTTGTATCATCCAACCTAATATGGTGGTATCGTCAAACGTATCATGTAACAAATAACCATTGTCGGTGACCGTCATCCTTAATTCACGAGTCCAATGTTGACCAATTGGTAATCGGGTATGAATAACATTTTGTTCAGCTATCCGAACTTTATCTTCAAAGACTTCGGTAATAATAGCAACATGACCCGTTCTATCGAAAACGCCACCATCATCCCAAATAAGTAATGCGCCAGCTTCAGGTTTTTTCTTACCACCATTAGCAAAAGCTTGTAAAGGCAATATCGCTTCATTGATGACTTGTCTTAAGACACGAAGTGAAAAAATTTCATGAGCCATGCCGACATCTGTAAAAACAATACCATAATTAAGAAATAAAAAACGCCTTGCAAATTCAACGCATTGCCATTTATATCCCATGTATTCATGCCCGGAATAACTTCGAAAAGAGGCATCATCAGGGTATTGAGTTGGGTCTAATGTTTCATAATCAGAAGAGTAAATGGCAACGCCACCTGGGGCATAACCTAACAATGTACCAAAAGGTTCTCTATCATCGGAGTGTGCTAACATATTTTTCAACCTTTTTTATAATTTATAGGATAATGCTAACTAAGCTGTGATAAAATTAATCTATCATAGATCAATTTGAATACTTTAAGAAGCGAAGTTTATGCTTGATCACTTGAAGAACATCAAAGCGCCTATATATGACTGTTATTCCTGGTAGTAATACCCCAAACATACCGATTACGTGAGAAACATAAAATTATGCAACAGAAAACAAATTTAAAAGAATTATTAGATTTTCCTTGTTCTTTTACTTATAAAGTCATGGGAGAAGCTAAACCAGAACTGGTTGATAAAGTCGTGTCCGTTATCCAACGTCACGCACCGGGTGATTACAGTCCGTCAATCAAACCTAGCAGTAAAGGGAATTATCATTCTGTGTCGATTACTATTAATGCAACACACATTGATCAGATTGAAAATTTATATAAAGAATTAGGTGAAATAGATATTGTAAGAATGGTTTTATAACACTTTACTTTTTCTTCAATTTTTGTACAAAATAGAGCCTTGTTATTCCGACGAGGCTCAATCATGAAACCAGAAACCATTGCACTTCACACAGGTTATACCCCTGAACCCACTACTCATGCTGTTGCTGTTCCCATTTATCAAACAACCTCTTATGCTTTTGATGATACACAGCATGGCGCAGATTTATTTGATTTAAAAGTCGCTGGCAATATTTATACCCGTATTACCAACCCAACTAACGCCGTACTCGAAGCTCGAGTCGCTGCGCTTGAAGATGGTATTGGTGCTTTAGCTGTTGCATCGGGCATGGCGGCTATCACTTATGCTATTCAAGCAATTACCTTTGCTGGCGAAAATATTGTTTCTGTTTCGCAATTATATGGCGGCACTTATAATTTATTTGCCCATACCTTACCTAATTTTGGTATTACAACCAAATTTGCACCTCATAATGATTTAGTGGCTATTGAACAGCAAATTGATGACAAAACCAAAGCCATATATTGCGAAAGTATTGGCAATCCTGCAGGTAATATTGTTGATTTAAGCCAACTTGCCGACATCGCACATCGGCATGGTATTCCGTTAATCGTCGACAATACCGTTGCCAGTCCTGCACTTTGCCGACCATTTGAATTTGGTGCTGATATTGTCGTGCATTCATTAACTAAATATATTGGTGGGCATGGTAATAGTCTTGGAGGAATCATCGTTGATTCAGGACGGTTTCTATGGAAAAAATATGCGGATAGATATCCAATGCTTAATCAACCAGATCCATCTTATCATGGTGTCTCTTATACGGATACCTTTGGTGATGCGGCTTACATTGCACGTTGTCGAGTAATCCCTTTACGCAATATGGGCGCTGCACTATCGCCATTTAATACTTTTTTGATACTACAAGGGCTTGAAACCCTTCCTTTGCGCATGGAACGCCACTGTCAAAATGCACTCAACGTTGCAAATTATCTAATCTCACACCCACAAGTTGAATGGGTTAACTATGCTGGTCTTAGCAATCATCCTGAACATGATTTAGCGGTAAAACAGATGGATAATCATTTACCTGCTGGCATTTTATCGTTTGGTATTAAAGGTGGAAAATCTGCAGGTGCTAAATTTATTGATGCACTAAAATTAATTATTCGTCTGGTCAATATAGGCGATACACGCTCATTAGCTTGTCACCCTGCATCAACTACGCATAGGCAACTTAATAATGAAGAACTGAAAAAGGCAGGAGTAAGCCAAGAAATGATTCGTTTGTCTATTGGGATAGAACATATTGATGATATTATTTCTGATTTAGCACAGGCATTAAAAGCGACACTATAATCAAATTCAAAAAGCCAGATAACAAATGTATAACTGGCTTTTTTAACAATCGATTAATTAATCTAAGATTTTAACAAGTTCGTTTGTCACATCAGATACAGATTGGGTACCATCAATGCGGTAGTATTTTGCACGACCTTCTTTCGCTTCATGTTGGTAGTAATCAATTAAAGGTTTAGTTAATTGATGATATTCAACAAGGCGTTTACGGACAATCTCTTCATGATCATCTTTGCGAGTTGTTAAAGGTTCACCCGTAATATCGTCAACATTTTCTACTTTAGGTGGATTATGACGGACATGATAAACTCGACCTGATGGCGCATGAATTCGGCGTCCACTCATTCGATCAATAATAACAGAATCAGGCACATCAAATTCAAGTATATAGTCAACATTAATACCTGCTGATTTCATAGCATCAGCTTGGGGTACAGTTCGAGGGAATCCATCTAATAAAAACCCATTTGCACAATCATCTTGTGCAATACGTTCTTTCACTAATGCAATCACGAGTTCATCAGTAACAAGTTTACCGGCATCCATTAATTCTTTAGCCTGTTGACCAAGTGGCGTACCTGCTTTCACTGCTGCACGTAACATATCGCCGGTTGAAATTTGAGGAATACCATATTTTTTCATAATGAATTGTGCTTGAGTTCCTTTTCCCGCACCTGGTGCACCTAATAAAATAATACGCATGAAATAACCTCTTATGGTTTTTATATAGATAGATTTTCTATTCTGGTAAATATTGAAATATCACTTTACTGCTGGAAATTAATCCATCAGTTTGACAAATATAATTTATGGCACCACAGCCTTTGATCATTTGAGCAGGTTGATGACAAGTGGGGCAAATATAGTGTTCGATAAAATGTTGTTTGCAGTGAGCACAAACGTAATGCTGGGCAGACATAACATCCATTTTATGATGACATTTAGGACACAAGCCTTCTTGACTTTGCCCTGCTATATTTTTTTTTGACATAAACTATTTACGACCTCTAACGTGTTTCATCAATCGACGTCGTTTACGTTGTTGTGATGCCGTTAAACTATTTTTTCGACCTTCAAAAGGATTCGCCCCTTCTTTAAATTGAATTCGAATCGGCGTTCCCATAATTTTTAATGAGCGTCTAAAATAGTTCATTAAATATCGTTTATAAGAATCGGGAAGATCTTCAACTTGATTTCCGTGAACAACCACAATAGGTGGATTGTAGCCTCCAGCATGGGCATATTTGAGTTTTACTCGACGTCCACGAACGAGAGGTGGTTGGTGATCGTCTTGTGCCATTTGCATAATTTTGGTTAATAATGCAGTATTTACCCGACGGGTTGCACATTCATAAGCTTCTTGAATTGAATCGAATAAATTACCCACACCACTACCATGTAAAGCCGAAATAAAATGCAAACGGGCAAAATCAATAAAATCAAGTCGGTCATCTAGTGTTGCTTTAACTTGCTCTTTGATGTCTTGTGATAACCCATCCCATTTATTGACAGCAATAACAAGTGAACGCCCACTATTGATGATAAAGCCGAGTAATGATAAATCCTGATCTGAGATACCTTCTCTGGCATCAATCACCAATATGACAACATTTGTATCTTCAATCGCTTGTAATGTTTTAATCACTGAAAACTTTTCGACAGTTTGCGTTACCTTACCACGTTTACGCACCCCTGCCGTATCAATTAAAACATATTCTCGTTCGTCACGAGTCATTGGTATATAGATACTATCTCGAGTTGTACCTGGCATATCATAGACCACAACCCGTTCTTCACCTAAAATTCGGTTAGTTAGTGTTGACTTACCTACATTTGGACGCCCGACAATAGCCACTTTAATCGGTTGATTAATCAGTGATTCAACATCATCTTCGTCAACATCGTCATAAGATTCTGATAAATCTGGTGGCAATTGGTCTTCATTAAAGTCATCTTCATCGTGATCTTTAAATTGAAAAATAGGTTCCAACGCCGTTTCAATCAAAGAACTGACACCACGCCCATGACTTGCCGCTATGGGGTGGATATCGCCTAAACCTAATGAGTAAAAATCTGAGATAGCCGTATCAGCATCAATACCATCAATTTTATTGGCAACTAAAAAAGTGGCCTTTTGACGAGAACGCAAGTGTTTAGCTATCGCATGATCTGCCGGCATAGCACCCGCTCTTGCATCGACTAAAAACAGAACAATATCGGCTTCTTCGATAGCTTGTAAGGATTGGTCAGCCATAAAGCTTTCAACCCCTTCTTCGGTGCCATCAATACCACCCGTATCAATTACTATGTATTCATGGCCCTTGATTTCAGCTCGTCCATACTTACGATCACGGGTTAATCCAGGAAAATCTGCGACTAACGCATCTCGTGTTCTTGTTAACCGATTAAATAAAGTTGATTTTCCAACATTTGGACGACCAACTAGTGCTACAACAGGTACCATGTTTATTCTCTAATTACTTAAATTTTTTGTGAAAGCGTAAATATCACCATTTTTGACTTGAACAATCAGTTTATTGTCAACCACCAATGGTTTAGCGATTATTCCGCTACTACTTACTTCTATTTTACTTACAAGTTCACCTGTTTCAGCATTTAACCAATACAGGTAACCTTCAAAATCACCAAATACGACATAATCTTGATAAATGACTGGATCAGTCAATTGGCGGTGTGTAAAACTTGATTGCGTCCAAAGTACGCCACCTTCCGTTTTTGATAATGATTGAATATTATCATCTTGATCTACTACGTATAATCGATTTTTATCAACCGCAAAACTGTGTGTTGAACCTATTTTTTTACGCCATATAACTTCACCATTACTTAAATCCAGTGCAGCAACATAACCATTAAATCCAACAGAATAGACAGTATTTCCTTCAACTACAGGGGTTGAATCAACATCATTTAATTTTGCAATTTCTGTTGAACCAGTCGGTTGTGAAATACGTTGTTGCCAAATTAATTGACCATCATTAATGTAGTAAGCATTTACTCGACCATTATCATCACCAAAGATAGCTGCACCATGGGCAATGACTGGTGTTGAGTTACCTCTTAATGATAATGCCGGAACTTCAAAAGTTACTTCCCAGAGTTCGTCACCAGTTTCACGATTAAGCCCTTGTAATATACCATTAGCGGTATGAATCACTAATTTATCATCAGACGATACCGGGCGAGCAAGGACTTCTCCTTTAACTGATTTTTCCCAGACGACTTTTCCGTTTTGACGATCTAAAGCATAAACAACAGCACGTTCACTGCCAACATAAACATAATTTTCATCGGCACTTACACCACCAGAAAAGAGCGCTGTTTTACTACTGAAAAGTGTACTTTTAGATAAATCGACATTCCACAATGTATTACCCGTCGTTAAATCAACTGCTTTTACCTCTCCACTTCGGCTCGCTGCATAAATAACATTATCATAACTAGCAGGACCTAATAATGAATAAATACGAGTATTTCCTGCAGTACTGTTACGCCATAATTGGTGAATAGTAAATTGGTTACTGACTATAGGAGAAGGTGAAACTTGAATAACTTCTTCTTCTCCTCCAAATATCGAGCATCCAGCAAGTGAAAACATAAAAACACTGGTTAAAAAACATTTAGATAACTTCATTGTATAGACCCTTATAGCAGGATAAATTAATTTTTATTTTCTTCCGTTTCAGTCTTTGACTGATCCTCTTGCTCTGCTTTTTCTTCAGCAGTTTGTTTATCTTGTTCAACTGTTTGTTTAGCTTGTAAATATTCAGCTTGATTTAGTTTAATTTTAATATTTGGCTCTGAACTTATCATTGCCGCTGATTTTAGCGCAATTTTATAAGCATCTACCGCCTCAGCATAACGAGACATTTTGGTTAATATATCGCCCCGTATTTCGTTAATCACTGGTTCCCAAGCTTCATTGTTAACTTTATCTAACGTTGCTAAACTTTCTTGGTATTGGTTTTGTTGATACTGCACACGTGCAATACGAATATTAATAACGGATTTTACCGGTTCCGCTTTTGTTTTAGATAAAGCATCAGTCAATAATGCTTGAGCACCTGCATAATCTTTTGTTACTTCGATATAAAATTTAGCCGCAAAAAGATCAGCAAAAACGTTATAAACGCTATCACCCTCTTTTGCAAAAGCAACTAAATCATTTACGGATTCCGGTTTTGTCTGATCTAACTGTTTTACAAGTTGCTCATAACGATCTGACATTTGTTCCAATTTTTTAACTTGATTTGATTGATAGTAATTCCAACCATAATAAGCCAATAATCCGATGACAATAACGGCAACAATAATTTTCCACGTTTTCGCAAGAAACTCTTTTAAAGCCCACATTTGTTCTTCACTTGACGATTGATAACTCACGCTTATCTCCTATTTCCTTTAGATTTATATCATTGCCAAACAAGTTTGAACAATATCGCTTTGCGCGACTTCAGTTTGTTCACTTGTTTGTAAATTTTTGATAGTTACCGTTTGGTTCGCTAACTCGTTTTCACCAACAATAACCGCTATTTTAGCACCTAATTTATCTGCTTTGGCAAATTGTTTCTTAAAATTAGACGTTCCATAATTAGTCACAATTCGTTTATCAGGTAAACCGTCACGTAATAATTCAGCAACACATTGTGCTACTGAAATCGTGTTTTCATCTCCCGAGGAGATCATATAAATATCAATCGAATTATCTCGATTTAATGAAGGATTGACAGCTTGAACAAGTAAAACTAATCGTTCAAGTCCCATTGCAAAACCAACAGCTGGCGTTGATTGACCACCTAACTGGCTCACTAATCCATCATAACGACCCCCACCGCAGACAGTACCTTGAGCACCTAAGCTACTTGTTACCCATTCAAATACTGTACGATTGTAATAGTCTAATCCTCTTACTAATCTTTGATTAATATTGTATTTTATTCCTGCTTTATCCAGTAAACGACACAGGCCTTCAAAATGTTCTTTCGATTCCGCATCCAAATAATCAAATAGTTTTGGCGCTTGATTAAGTAATTCTTGTACGACTGGATTTTTCGAATCGAGTACACGTAATGGATTAGTATACATTCTACGTAAGCAGTCTTCATCCAATTTATCTTTATGTTGTTCAAGAAAATCAACGAGTGCTTGACGATAGTTCGCTCTAGCTTCAAGTGAGCCAATTGAATTTAATTCTAACGAAGTGTGATCCTGTATACCCAGTGCTTTCCAGAATCTTGCGGTTAATAAAATTAGTTCAGCATCAATATTAGGTCCTTCAAGCCCAAAAACTTCAACCCCAAATTGATGAAATTGGCGATAGCGACCTTTTTGCGGTTTTTCGTAACGAAATGCAGGTCCTAAATACCATAGACGTTGTTCTTGATTATAAAAAAGCCCATGCTCAATGCCCGCACGAACACAACCCGCAGTAATTTCGGGACGTAAAGTGATACTTTCATCATTACGGTCATTAAAAGTATACATCTCTTTTTCGACAATATCCGTCACTTCACCGACGGCTCTTTTAAATAGCGCAGTATCTTCAACAATGGGGGTTCTTATCTCATTATAGCCATAGCTATTTAGAACACCTTTAACAATTTTTTCAATTTGTTGCCAACTCGCACTATCTGTTGGGAGTAAGTCATTCATTCCCCGTATAGATTGGATTTTTTTCTCTGTCATTTATGTATTCGCTATCTAATAAAATTATAGTTCAGTTGCTGCAATTCTGTTTTTTAGTATTGATGCTTTAGCTCGAATTTTTGCTTCCAGTTCATCGATCATCTGTTCGTTATCAATACGACCAATACGTACACCATCTTCATAAAAGCCACTTTTATTATGACCGCCAGCAACACCCATCGTTGAAGCCAAAGCTTCACCTGGCCCATTAACAACACAACCAATAATCGATACATCCATTGGTGTAATGATATCTTCTAAACGTTGTTCTAACGTATTGACTGTATTAATGACATCAAACTCTTGTCTTGAACAGGTCGGACAAGCAATAAAGTTGATACCACGAGATCGAATTCTCAATGATTTTAATATATCAAAACCGACTTTAACTTCTTCAGTGGGATCAGCAGCTAAAGAGACACGCAATGTATCACCAATACCTTCAGATAATAACAAACCTAAACCTATTGCCGACTTAATTGCACCACTGCGAACGCCACCAGCTTCAGTGATCCCCAAATGTAGGGGTTGTTTTATCTGTTTAGCTAAAAGTCGATAGGCATCCACCGCTGTAAATACATCTGACGCTTTCACACTCACTTTAAATTGGTCGAAATTAAGCCTATCCAAAATGTCAACATGACGCATCGCTGATTCTACGATTGCTTGTGGCGTAGGTTCACCATATTTTTCTTGAATATCTTTTTCAAGTGATCCGGAATTAACCCCAATTCTTATTGGAATATTTTTATCTTTAGCACAATCAACAACTGCTCGAATTCTTGATTCATTACCGATATTTCCCGGATTAATTCTTAAACAATCCACGCCATATTCTGCTACTTTCAAAGCAATACGATAATCAAAGTGAATATCTGCAATAAGTGGCACTTTCGCTTGTTGTTTAATCAATTTAAACGCTTCTGCCGCATCCATTGTTGGAATCGACACACGAACAATGTCGACACCTACTCGCTCAAGTGCTTGAATCTGAGCAACAGTTTTTTCAACATCCGTCGTACGGGTATTCGTCATGGATTGAACGGCAATGGGCGCACCACCACCAATAGGTACACTGCCGACATAAATTCGGGTAGATTCTCGTCTGATTATCGGTGAATCCTGATGACTCATAACACGCCTAATGATATAACAAAATAACTAGCTTGTGATCTTAACAAGATTTGCATCAAATGTCTGTATACGAGTAAGAAAATTTGCTAACTGTTAACGTGATTCGATGATGATGGCGAAATGTAATGACTCACTTCTACATAATTATTTTTACTTTCTTTATTAAAATAATAAATAGTTACACCAACTATACAAACCACTACAAATAAGCTAAAAAATAAAATCCGCTTTCCTCTTTTTCTAGGTTCAAGGGCAGGAATGAGTTGCTTTATTTTTGTTTCGGATGCATTTTGCTTTGACATTTTTTCTAGATAAGGTTGATACTCGTCCTCAGATAAACCAACAATTTCAGCATAAGAACGAATATAACCTTTAACAAAGACAAGAGGGGCATGAACTCGCTGATCGTTTTCAATTTCTTCGACCACTGCCTTTCGAACATGGATCTTATTGGCAATATCTTCTTGAGTTAATCCCATATTATTACGTAAATTGGAAAGCATCTTACCCAAAGAAATATTGTCTTCCATCATCCCCTCATTTTTGTTAAGAATTAAAAATAAATTAAATTGGATCCATTTTTACATATTTTTAAAATTAATCAATTCTTTTCGCATTAAACCATTGTGAAGGTTTTGCTATTTCATCTTGAGCGGCAACTAATTGAAGCTCATATTCATTGAGTTTCAAGGTTTCAAGCATAACAGCATAAACCGCAGAAGTGGTATGTTCTAACGCCTCAACCAGCGATTTACCAAGCAAAATATTCGCTAAAAACAATCCACTCGTCATATCGCCTACACCAACAGGCTGTCTCACGCCAAAGTCAACTAAAGGGCGCTCAATGTGCCATGCTTCATGTTCTGTGACGAGTAACATTTCAAAACGATCTTTACGATATCCCGCACGACTTAAATGTTTAACTAAAATCGCTTTAGGCCCTTTTTTACAAAGTGCTTTACATGCAAATACCGCTTCTTCAACGTTATTAATTGGCTGTTTTCCATTTAACTCTTCTAGCTCCAAAATATTAGGCGCCATCATATCTGCTATCGGTAATGCAGTATTACACAAAAATTCAGATACGCCAGGCGCAACAAAACAACCTTTTTCAGGATGCCCCATAACAGGATCACAAAGATAAATTGCATTGGGATTTACAGCTTTTACTTTTTTTACTATTTCGGTTATGGCACTACCTTGTTCAGGGGATCCCATATAACCACTTAATACTGCGTCACATCGTTTAAGTTCACCGATGGCATTAATGCCATCGGCGATATCAGTTAAATGTGATGCTGGCATTACCGTGCCTGTCCATTGACGATATTGCGTATGATTTGAAAATTGCACAGTATTTAAAGGCCATACATTTACTCCCACACGACGCATAGGGAATACAGCAGCACTATTACCTGCATGACCAAATACAACATGTGACTGAATAGATAGTATATTTTTCATAAATTAACTCCAAATTAGTAAGCAGTAATATTTCTTACCTCGACGAAGTAATGTATAACGTCCAAAAAGCTTATCTTCTTGTGAAAAATGATAATCTGTTGTCGCGTTACGTTCACCATTAACTGAAATCGCATTAGATTCAATCATTGTTCTGGCTTGGCCTCTTGACGGTGCAAACTGTGCATTAACGATCGCTTGTTGCAAATCAATATCGCCCTCAACCGTAATCGTTGGCATACCGTCTTGCGCCAATTGTTCAAAATCGGCTTGAGATAGATCGGCTAATTTTCCTGAGAATAAACTTTCAGTGATCCGTTTGGCTGCCATTAAGCCTTCTTCACCATGGACTAAGCGTGTGACCTCTTCAGCAAGAACATATTGTGCTCTTGGTGCCACACCGCTATTTTTATCTTCTTCTTCAAGTGCATCAATTTCATTTAATGACATGAAAGTAAAGAATTTTAAGAAACGATAAACATCAGCATCAGCGGTATTAATCCAGAATTGATAGAATTTATATGGACTGGTCTTTTTAGGGTCAAGCCAAACCGCACCGCTTTCCGTTTTACCAAATTTTGTACCGTCAGATTTGGTAATTAAAGGAACCGTTAAACCATAAACTTGTTTTTGATGTAATCGACGAGTTAAATCAATACCGGCAGTAATATTACCCCATTGATCTGATCCCCCAATTTGTAACACCACATTATGATCTTTATTTAAACAAGCAAAATCATAAGATTGTAATAAACTGTAAGAAAACTCAGTAAATGAAATCCCAGCTTCATCACGATCAATACGTTGTTTGACTGATTCTTTGTTAATCATGGCGTTAACTGAAAAATATTTACCAATGTCACGTAAAAAAGTTAATACATTCATGCCACCAAACCAATCATAGTTATTAGCGACAATCGCTGCATTTGCACCACAATTAAAATCTAAGAATGGGGAAACTTGTTGTTTAATTTTTTCGCTCCACTCAACAACAGTCTCTTGAGTATTTAATTTACGTTCAACGGCTTTAAAACTCGGGTCACCAATTAAACCTGTTGCGCCGCCAACAAGCGCAATCGGTTTATGACCGGCTAACTGAAAGCGTTTTAAACAAAGTAATGGTACCAAATGACCTAGATGCAAACTATCAGCCGTGGGATCAAAACCACAATAAAGCGCTATGGGATTTTGTTCAATTAGTTCCATGAGTGCTTTTTCATCTGTCAGTTGAGCAATCAATCCTCGCTCTTGCAGTTGTTTGATCACATTTTTTGTCATGTTATTTTACCTATAAAAATTTTATTACGTTGAAATTTGACTTTGGATAACTCTATTTTTATTGAAATCTATTCTACTTTATTATGATAACGTTTATACGCTTGTTTAAAATGATCTTCCACTATTTCATTCGGTTTTTTATCACATAAACTAAAGATTACTATCGCTAAAGACGCAAATAAGAAACCCGGAATAAGTGAATAAAGATTAAACCAATTAAAATTAATCCAAAGCAATACTGTTGCCGCTCCTGTAATCATACCTGCTAGAGCGCCATTGCGTGTCATGCGAGACCAAAATACAGAAAAAACAATAATGGGACCAAAGGCAGCACCAAATCCTGCCCATGCATGACTAACTAAATCTAAGACACTATTATTAGGGTTAATTGCTAACAAAATGGCAATGACCGATACCAGTAAAACCATGATTCGTCCAACCCAAACAAGTTCACGTTGTTTTGCTTTCGGTCTAAAAAAGGCTCGATAAAAATCTTCCGTTAATGCGCTTGAACAGACAAGTAACTGACAACTTAACGTGCTCATCACCGCAGCCAAAATCGCCGCTAATAAAACACCAGCAACCCATGGATTAAACAATAATTTGGATAACTCAATAAAAATACGTTCATGTTTACCGTTATTAATGAGATCTGAAAACTCTGGATGATTGGCAAAGAAAGCAATACCAAAAAATCCTACCGTAATTGCTCCACCTAAACATAAAATCATCCAAGTCATACTAATTCGACGGGCATTTTTCATCACATCATGTGAGTCAGCCGCCATAAAGCGAGCTAAAATATGCGGTTGCCCAAAATAGCCAAGCCCCCAGCCAAGCAATGAAATAATAGCGATAAAATCCATGTGAGCAAAGATGTTGGTATAATCAGGATTGAGCGATTCAATATTTGCTAAGGCATCGGTAAAACCACCTGCGTTCACCATAACCATAACGGGAGTTAAGATAAGTGCAAACATCATCAAACTCGCTTGAATAGTATCCGTCCAACTGACCGCTAAAAAACCACCTATAAAAGTATAAGCGATTGTTGCGCCAGCACCAGCTAACATTGCCCAACCATAACTCATTCCAAAGGTACTTTCAAAAAGTTTTGCACCCGCAACAACGCCTGATGCACAATAAATCGTAAAAAAGATAAGAATGATTACCGCTGAAATAATACGCAGCAAAGCGCTTTTATCATCAAATCGGCGAGCAAAATAGTCGGGTAAGGTCAAGGAATTATGATTAATTTCAGTAAAAACACGTAACCGACCGGCAATCAGTAACCAGTTTAAGTAAGCCCCAATTATCAAACCAATTGCAATCCAACTTTGCGAAATACCGAATAAAAAAACAGCCCCTGGCAGCCCCATTAATAGCCAACCACTCATGTCCGAAGCGCCAGCCGAAAGCGCAGTGACAACACTACCAATACGGCGCCCCCCCAAAATATAATCACCAAAGTTTTGCGTTGATCGAAAGGCAAAAAAACCGATCGCAATCATTCCTAAAATGTATATAGCAAAGGTGACAATCATTGGTAAGGACATATTTCTAAAAAACCTTGTTGATGAAATTAAAAAATAGTGGAGTAGCTTATCATAAAAACCACATGCTAAAAAGCAGGCGATGAATGAATATAACTAAGCTGACAATCCGTCACGCTAAAATTTTTCAGATAGGTCATTGAGATTGTTATTTTGCCGTAATTTTAATTATCGTCGTATAAAGTGACTTTTAGCTAAAAATTAAATTTAACCTACAATATTTATACAAATAAAGTATATAATATCAGGCATGTTATTTATATTTATCATACTCTGTGAAACAATCAACTCGTATTCAAATTTTAGAAAGATTAAAAGATCACATTAAAGATCCAACAACTGAACTTGTTTATCAAACACCTTTCGAATTGCTCATTGCTGTTGTTCTTTCTGCACAAGCAACCGATGTGAGTGTAAACAAAGCAACCAAACCTTTATTTGCAATTGCTAATACAGCGGAACAAATCTTAGCACTTGGGGTTGATAAGCTCAAAAGTTATATCCGTACCATTGGCTTATACAATAGTAAAGCAGATAATATTATCAAAACCTGTCAGATTTTAGTTGAAAAATATCAAGGTCAAGTGCCAGAAAATTTTGATGCATTAATCGCATTACCCGGTGTAGGCAGAAAAACAGCAAATGTAGTGCTAAATACGGCTTTTGGTTGGCCAACGATTGCGGTTGATACTCATATTTTTCGTGTCAGCAATCGCACGGGCTTTGCACCCGGAAAAACCGTTGAGGCAGTGGAAGAAAAATTATTGAAAGTGGTACCCAAAGAGTACAAAATAAATTGTCACCACTGGTTAATTTTGCATGGACGTTATACTTGTATCGCCAGAAAACCGCGATGCGGGGCTTGTGTGATTGAAGATTTATGTGAATTCAAACAAAAAGTTTACCCAGAGTAATTATCAATGACTGAAAAATTCAAATTAACTCAAGAAGAGATAAACTTATTCAAAAGTAGCATAGGCAATACCCAAAAACTTGCACAAGATACTGTTGTTCATAAACCCTTAAAACGGTCTCAAAAAGCCATTGCGATTGAAAAACGACAACATGAAAAAAATCATGCTGAGTTTTATTTTTCGGATGATTATCAACCACTCTTACAAGACGATCCCATTCGTTATAGTCGAGACAACGCTGATCCTTATGAGATTAAAAAATTACGTCGTGGATTTTATGAACCTGAATTTTTTTTAGATCTACATGGATTAACACAGCAAGAAGCGAAAAAAGAAATAGCATCGCTTATTACTGCTTGCTTAAGCGAAAACGCACATTGTGCTTGTATCATGTATGGACATGGTAAAAACATCTTAAAAAAACAGACACCAATGTGGTTAGCCCAGCATCCTAATATCATTTGTTTTCATCAAGCACCGAAAGAATTTGGCGGCAGTGCAGCATTACTTATTTTACTTGATACAATTAATAACTAAAAATAAATGTTAAACACATAAGGAATAACGACTTGAAATTATTGAAGAAAATAAAACATGTTTATCTATTTCTAATACTTGCCATCTTTATTACTGCATGTAACGAACTTGATACAATTCCACCCGAAAAAAGTAACTATATTGGCACATGGCAAGGTGAATATATGGTGATAAGTATAACTAAAGACGCCAGAGTTATTTACAATTATAAAAAAGATGGGGTGACGACAACCATTAAAGGACCGATACAAGAATTTATGGGTGATGATTTTAAAGTAGGGATTTTAGGTTTAAATTCTTTATTTAAAGTAAGTACGCCTCCTTATTTTGAGGACGGTCAATGGAAAATGGTTATTGACGATCAATTAGTTATCAAAACATCGGATTTAAAATCACTTTAAAATAAAAAAGCCAGCATAGTTGCGCTAGGCTGGCAAACATTGGAAGCAATGTGAGCAATGTCATACTTTTTCAGAAGTCTTGCGACGCTCTAATCAAGTACATCTTAATGATAATAATTCTCATTATTAAAAGCAAGCGTTTTTTTTGACTTTTTTCAAAAAAACAGAAAAAATTTAAAATAAAAGTTTTTTAATATGAAATCATTGTGTTAGCGTGAGAATAATAGAGAGGAATACAGGGCTATGTCACCCTGTATTTTAGCAATGCTGATTTTTTAGTTGATAATTTGAAGTGATAAGTTTAACTTATTTTAGGTTATTACTATTTTTGATAGATGAATTCAACCCCTTCTTCGTCACTCTCATCCCAATCATCAAAATCATCGTCGTCGTCATCAAAAGCCTCATCCATAGCTTGTTGGTGATAATCATCCCACATAAATTCAACTTTTTCTGGTGATGTTTCTTCTTGCTCTTCTTCACGTGGATGAGCATTCATATAATCCATCAGATCCCAACATAAAGCTTTTACCCCTTCATGATTGACCGCTGAAATAACATAATATTTGTCATCCCAATCCAATGCTTTAGCGATTTCGGCAGCACGTTTAGCACTTTCTTCTTCACCTAAAACATCCATTTTGTTGAATACCAACCAACGAGGTTTATTGGCAAGTTTTTCACTATATTGATGAAGTTCTTGAATAATGACTTTCGCATTTTCAATAGGATCAGATTCATCAATTGGTGCAATATCAATTAAATGCACTAAAACTCGACAACGTTCAAGATGTTTTAAAAAACGAATACCCAGACCAGCACCGTCCGCAGCACCTTCAATTAATCCCGGAATATCCGCAACAACAAAACTTTGCTCATTATCCATTCTTACCACGCCTAAACTTGGCACTAAAGTCGTAAACGGATAATCAGCGACTTTCGGTTTAGCTGCTGAAACTGATCGAATAAATGTGGATTTACCGGCATTAGGTAAACCAAGCATACCAACGTCAGCAAGTAGCAATAATTCTAACAGTACATCACGTTTTTCACCGGGCGTACCATCGGTTTTTTGCCTTGGAGCCCGATTCACTGAAGATTTAAATCGTGCATTACCCAAGCCATGAAACCCACCTTTTGCGACTAACACTTTTTGTTGATGATGCGTTAAATCGCCGATAATTTCACCCGTATATTTGTCTGTGATTCGAGTTCCAACGGGCACTTTTACGGTAATATCTTTGCCTCTTTTACCGGTACAATCTGAACCTTGTCCATTTTGCCCACGCTCTGCCCGATAATTTTTTTCAAATTGGAAATCAACCAAAGTATTGAGATTTTCATCGGCAATAAAATAGACATCACCACCGTCACCACCGTCACCACCGTCAGGGCCACCTTTGGGAATGTATTTTTCTCGACGAAAACCTACGCAACCATTGCCACCATCACCGGCTTCGACTCGGATTGAAGCTTCATCTACAAATTTCATTATTCTTCCTCTTTCTTCTGGTTAATTAGCCAGCCTTTTCTTGGATGCCATAAATAGTGCCCAATTGTGGCAAACATCGCACCAGCAACGACTGATACTGCGCCAATATAACCTAAAATATTTAAATACTGCATAGCAAATTTTTCTGGCCAAATTACGGCAAATAAATCTGAAAAAATTAATGCAAACAACGGTGATAATGTGGTAATTGCACTAACTTGTGCAGCTTGCCAACGTTCCATTGCCATAACTAATGCGCCATAAGCAATAATGGTATTTAAACCACAAAAGATAATGGCAAATAACTGCGTTGCATCGGCATGAGCGATTTTTGTTGGCGATGCCAATGGCCATAAAAATACCGTACAAATAAGATAAATTAGCCAAAGTAACTGTTCTGCACGTAATTTACGTAATAACACTTTTTGTGCCAATGCATAAGCTGCCCATGAAATTGAAGCAAGTAAAGCAAGCCAAACACCAATGCCATAAGTCAATATATTAGCAAATAGAACGGTAATATTTTTATTAAAAAATAGTCCTAATCCAATTAATAATACCGAAATACCCATTATTTGCGTTGGTCTTAATCGCTCTTTAAAAACAAACGCACTTGAAATCATAAAAATTACAATACCCATTTGACCTACAACTTGAGCCGTTGTCGCAGAAAGATACTGAACAGAACTTGCAAATAACGCAAAATTACCAAGTAATCCAAATCCGGCAATCATTAATAAGATAAAACGTCGACGTTTTTTAAACATCGCTAAATTAGGAAATTGTTTTTTATAAGCTAACCATATCGTAATACCGACGGCAGAAATTGCCAATCGAGACCACGCTAACGTTAATGGGTCAATAACCACCAATGCATATTTCATTGCAATCGGCACTAGCCCCCACATAACCGCTGTTAACATGGCTAAGGCAAAACCTAATTTAACATTTTGCTGTTTTATCATATTAACTAATATTATATGAATTCAAGAAATGAAAAAAGCCCCACAATAGCTGTGAGGCTTCCATAAACGTTAAACCGCTTTTTATTAGCTGTTAGCAATTACACTAACATAACGACGGTTTTTAGGTCCTTTAACTTCAAATTTTACTTGTCCGTCAATTAAAGCAAATAAGGTATGGTCACGACCACAACCTACATTAGTGCCTGGGTGGAATTGAGTTCCACGTTGACGTACTAAAATATTACCAGCAAGAACTTCTTGAGAACCATAACGTTTAACACCTAAACGTTTACTCTGGGAATCACGACCATTACGTGATGAACCACCAGCCTTCTTATGTGCCATTGTTCGATACTCCTATTAAGCGATTGCAGTGATCTTCACATCAGTGAACCACTGACGGTGACCTTGTTGTTTACGATAGTGTTTACGACGACGGAATTTAACAATTTTCACTTTATCGCCACGACCGTGCTCAACAATTTCTGCTTTAATTGTTGCACCTTCAACAAACGGAGCACCAACTTTGATGTCTTCACCATTTGCTACCATTAAAACTTTATCGAAAACAACTTCTGCACCTGTTTCGACTTCAATTTTTTCCAAGCGAACGACTTGTCCTTCGCTGACTCGGTGTTGTTTACCACCACTTTGGAAAACTGCGTACATACTTAACTCCGCAATAAAAAGCAGACTATTCCTGATTTAGCATATATGTCTGCATTGATTAATCTTATAGGGCGTGAATTTTACGCAAAATTTATCCTTGTTGCAAGCAGTCTTTACTAAAAGATCGCAAAAAGTTACAAAAAAGATCAGCAAGATATCGTTTTAGCGTTACAATACGGATAAATCATTATTTCTTAGTTAATTTATTGTAATTCTATGCTGAGTACTAAAACAACCAATAATAAAACTCGCTATCATGCTTCAATTATTAATCGTTTGTCGCTATTAATGTGTTTTTTAGGCACCATTGCGTTAATTGCGTTATCGCTATCTATTCAAGTCGCTAATGATACCAAAGGTAGCGCTTATATGATTAATCAATTAGGGCTAATTCGTATGAAAAGTTATCAACTTTTATCAATGGTTCCCCTTAATAAACACGATAATGACCGTTTAAATATTTTTAGTGAAATAACGTCGTCAAAGCAACAATTAGCTCTTTTTGAACGTTATGATTTAATAGATGAATTCAATGAGTTACATAATAAATGGCGTACTGAAATTGCAATAAAAATTGCACAAGCCAAAAACATCGATGAGATAAAAACGGATATCGATCAATTTGTTATCAAAACCAATTATTTAGTACATAAGATCGATCAGAAGACCGAAAACCAGATTCATTATATATCTCGCTTGCAACAATTATTTATTATCATTATTGTGGTCTTTCTTATTGCTCAGATTTACTATTTGCGTCGTTATCTTCTCGCCCCTTGGCGCAAACTGATTAATATGGCTCAGGCTATTTCAAAACACAATTTTAGTGAACGTTTTCCGCTACGTTCCAGAAAAAATGAATTCGATTTGTTAGGGTTAGCGTTAAATAACATGTCTGATCAAATCGAATCTCAATATTTAATCCTTGAAGAACGGGTGGCTGAAAAAACGGCTGAATTGCAACAAACCAATAACATCATCTCATTTCAATATCACGCCACCAAACAGCTCCATACATCAAAGCCATTATGTGAACGTTTTTTAATGATTTTACGTCAATTAGAAGAACTTGTACCACTCACTCAATTTCAAATCCGATTTTATGAATCGGAAAACCCTGAACATTACCAACAAATTAGTTATGACAATGAGCAGAAATTACCTTTCTGCCAAAATCCGCATTGCTGTGCTTGTTTAACAGAATCAAAACATTCTCAACAACATGGATTTCAACGTTATTGGTATCTTCAAGACAATGGCGAAAAATATGGCATTTTATTTGCCATTCAACCGACAGATGTTACCCTTAGCGACGAGCAGGAAAACTTAATAACAGGACTTATCGAGCAGATGTCCACGGCAATGATGCTCGATCGACAAATAGAGCAACAAAAGCAGTATTTATTAATGAAAGAGCGATCAGCAATGGCAAGAGAGTTGCATGATTCAATTGCGCAATCATTATCCTGTTTAAAAATACATCTTAGCTGTCTACAAATGCAATCTGATTTGACATCACAAAGTAGTATTGAATTATTAGCAACAATGCGAAAAGAGGTCAATATCACCTATTCTCAGTTACGTGAATTAATTACCTCTTTTCGTTTGCGGCTCAATCAAACAGGTTTTTATGCTAGCTTAATGGAGATGATTGAAGAGTTTAATCAAAAACTAAAATTTAACATCCAACTTGAATATCAATTACCGCTCAATATCATTAAAAGCAAACATGCTTTTCATTTACTACAATTTATTCGAGAAGCGCTAAACAATGTGTACAAACACGCACAAGCATCACACGTTATCATTGCGTTAACCATTGATGATAATCAGATTATCACGGTCAGTGTTAGCGATAATGGTATTGGTTTTCAAACTGATGTTAAGCAGGATAATCATTATGGTATGGTGATTATGCGAGACAGAGCAGAAATCCTAAATGGTAATCTAACAATTAATACTGAGCCACAAAAAGGCACGCAAGTTATGGTAATATTTAAAGCCAATAAGACCATTCCATTTACGATAATAGAAGAGTAACCCATGGACCAGATAAAAAGTTCGATACTACTTATTGACGATCACCCTATGCTTAGAAATGGTGTAAAACAATTAATCAATACCGTTAGCCATTTTGAAGTAATTGGTGAAACAGGGTCTGGAACGGAAGGAATAAAACTCGCTGAAAAGCTCGATCCCGATATGATCTTACTGGATATCAATATTCAAAATGTTAGTGGGTTAGAAATACTACGCTATTTACGGGAAAAAAATATCTCCAGTCGCATCATTATGTTCACGGTATCGGATGCCAAGGAAGATATCATTACCGCACTCAAAAGTGGAGCGGATGGTTACCTGTTAAAGGATATGGAGCCAGAAGATTTTATTAAAGCGCTAAAAGATATTGCGGAAGGTAAAATCATTATGGATGAAGCAATTTCGCATATTATTCTTCACTATATGCGACACAGCGGCGAACCAACAACCAAACAAATTCACGATATAAACTTATTAACGCCTCGAGAACATGAAATATTTAATCTGCTAGTGCAAGGACTTTCGAATAAACGCATTGCCAAAGATCTGGATATTGTTGAAAGTACCGTAAAAGTGCATGTAAAAAGTATCTTTAAAAAATTAAATTTTAAATCACGCATGGAAATGACCGTATGGTATTTACAGAGCAAAGAGTAATGCATCAATTAAAGATAATTGATTATACTTAACTCGATCGAAAAGTTTAAAAGCTGTCATCCCTTAAATTATGATGATATAAGGCAGTATACGTTTAGATAACAGGCAAGACCATTATGCTGTAAAGTAATAGACTTGCCTGTTTAAAATTAATGATTTGAAAACCAATTAAGTTTTTCTCGTAATGCAACAACAGGTCCGATGATAATCAAACTTGGACTACATGCTTGCAAAGCGATTTTAGCTAACTCACCAAGCAAACCTGTTACCACTTTTTGTTTGGTACTGGTACCTTCCTCAACAATGGCGACGGGCGTATTAGCATTCATACCGTGTTTGATTAATTGTTGACTAATGTTTTCAGCTTGAGACAGCCCCATATAGAACACTAAGGTCTGCTTTTCAGCCGCTAAACTTTGCCAATCAAGATGACTACCATCTTTCAAATGCCCGGTAATTAAACGAATACTATGCGCATAATCTCGATGTGTTAAAGGGATACCACTGTATGCAGAACACCCCGATGCAGCAGTAATTCCTGGTACAACTGAAAATGGAATATCAGCATTATACAACGTTTCCAGCTCTTCGCCCCCTCGCCCAAAAATAAACGGATCGCCCCCTTTTAGACGGACAACACGTAACCCTTTTTGCGCTTGTTCTAACAAAATTTGATTAATCTGTTCCTGTGGCACGCAGTGATACCCTGCCCGTTTGCCAACAAATATACGCTGAGCATCCCGCCTGACAAGATTCATAATTTCATCCGAAACCAATCGATCATACACAATAATATCGGCTTGTTGGATTTGCTGTAATCCTTTCAAAGTCAGTAAGCCTGCATCACCGGGACCGGCGCCCACTAAAACCACTTCACCACGATGATCCAGTGATAAATTAAATAACTCATTGGTTAGTGTTTCAACTTGTTCAGAATCATTATTGGCAATGGCTTGTGCCAATCTATCATGAGTAAAAAGCTTTTCCCAAAATCGACGGCGTTCTGTGAGCGTTTTATAGGTTTGCTTAGCTTTATTTCGTAAATAACCCGCATATTGCGCTAATTTACCTAAGTGCTGAGGCAATATTGATTCTAGTTTTTCTCGTAATAGACGAGCTAAAACCGGCGCATGCCCTGCTGATGACACAGCAACCATAATTGGTGAACGATCAATAATCGAAGGCATAATAAAACTAGCATCTTTCGGCGAATCGACAACATTGCAAAAGATACGGCGATTTTCAGCCTCGAGACTGACGGTTTGATTGGTTTTAGGACAATCGGTCGCTGCAATGACTAACCATTTATTATCAAGCAGTTGTGCATTAAATTCCCCTTGCTGTAATATCAACTGGTTTTGCGCTTGCCAACATAAAAATTGCTCATTAAATTCAAGTGCGTTAACCGTTAACTTTGCACCTGCTTCGAGTAATAGCCGAGCTTTTCGCTCAGCGATTTCACCACCCCCGACTAAAAGACAATCCCGATTTTCTAACTTACAAAATAGTGGAAAATAATCCATAAAACCTCAATATATATCCTTTTTAATTCAGCCAAGATTATGGTCGTTCAGTTTTTGGTGTCGAATACCAGTATCCCAAGCCCATAAAAACAACGCCAGAAACAAGGTTACCTAACGATACCCAAAGTAAATTATGACCAATTCCACATAGGGTATAAGCATCACTATGATGACCAAACCATGAAAGTGAAAATAACGTCATATTCGCCACCGAATGCTCATAACCACAGGCAATAAATGCTAGCAAACACCACCAAATCGCAATAAATTTAGCTGAACCTTCAACACGATTTGCCATCCAAATAGCTAAACAAACTAGCCAGTTACATAAAATACCACGAAAAAACAGCGCACTAGCCGAAGCGGTCGTTTTGGCTAATGCTGCACTATGCACTAAACTGGTATCGGTTGATAATAATGGGGTAGCAGCATAAAAATATAAAGCAGCGACAAAAATAGACCCCAATAAATTGGCTAACCACGTTTGAGGTAATACTAGCCACATCTGTGTATGAGTAATTTTCTTACATTTTACGCCAAACGTTAAAAACATTGTGTGACCAGTAAAAAGCTCAGACCCGGCAATCACCACTAACGTTAAGGCAATACCAAATGTCGCCCCCATGACTAAAGGTCTTAACGATGGATCAAGTAAATTACCTAAAGTGAAGATCAAAATAATACCAAGACCAACATAAGCGCCGGCCATAGCAGAACTTAACCAAAACCCTATCGGGTTAGTTTTGGCTAAACGTACAATACGTGCTGCATTGGCAGCACATTTATTAATTGTATCGGTATACATAACTATCTAAACCTTTAAAATTGTTTTAACTCGATGATTTAACTTCAACAAAACCATCTGTATTGACTCTTACTTCATAATGCGCAATTGAATAGCCGGCATCATCAATGCAATAACCATCTTTTAAACGAAAACGCTGTTTTTTTAATGGGCTTGCAACATACAAGTCATTTTCATGCTGTCCAATAATACCTCGAGATAAGACACTGGCTTGTGCAAAAGGATCGATATTACTGATTGCATAAATTTCATCGGAATTATAAGGACGAAATACTGCAACATGTTCATGACCGACAAGTGCACACACGCCTGTTTCCGGTAAAATGTCATCGAGTTGACAAACTGTTATCCATTGACTCATATTATTGCTCTCCTAACATTGCTTGACGTTCTTCGGCTGTCGCAGGTCGATGCTGATCACGTTCAGGAATAAATTTGACATTTTCATCACGCAAATTACTGTTAATAAAGTGAGTAAATCGTTGTTGGTTTTCAGGATGTTCAACCGTTTCTTTCCACTCACACACCACCAATTTACGTAGACGAGTCATTTCACTTTCCAGCTCATCATTAATACCTAACTTATTGTCGATAATTACACTACGCAAATAGTCAATCCCGCCTTCCAGATTTTCAAGCCATACCGAAGTGCGTTGTAATTTATCAGCGGTACGGATATAAAACATAATAAAGCGATCAAGATATTGAATTAATGTCTGTCTATCGAGATCAGCAGCAAGCAAATCAGCATGACGAGGTTTCATCCCGCCATTACCACATACGTAAAGATTCCAACCTTTTTCAGTTGCAATAACGCCAATATCTTTACCTTGTGCTTCCGCACATTCACGTGTACAACCCGATACACCTAATTTGAATTTATGTGGAGCCCGAATCCCTTTATAACGATTTTCCAGTTCAACACCCAGACCAACACTATCCCCAACACCAAAACGACACCACGTACTCCCCACACAGGTTTTAGCCATTCGTAAGGCTTTTGCATACGCATAGCCACTCTCAAAGCCAGCATCAATTAACTCTTTCCAAATAGCGGGTAGATCATCTTTTTGCGCACCGAAAAGACCGATACGTTGTGAGCCGGTAATTTTTGAATAAAGTTGATATTTTTTGGCAATTTGCCCCACCGCAATCAAGCCTTCTGGCGTAATTTCACCTCCGGCACTACGCGGAATAACCGAATATGTTCCATTTTTTTGGATATTACCAAGAAAGATATCGTTACTATCTTGCAACGGAACTAAATCTTGTTTGAGAATATAATCGTTCCAACATGAAGCCAATAAAGAGGCGATCGTCGGTTTACACACCTCACATCCATAACCCGTACCATGTTTTTTGATCACTTCATTAAATGAAGTTAATCCTTCAACACGAATTAAATGATATAATTCTTGGCGTGAATATTTAAAATGTTCACATAAAGCATGGCTGACTTCGATACCTTGTTTAGCTAATTCTGAGTTTAAGAGCTGAGTCACCAATGGAATACAACCACCACAACCTGTACCGGCTTTGGTTTCTGCCTTAATTGCCGCTACAGTATGACAACCTGCGTGAATCGCATTAATGATTTTTGCTTTTGTCACATCGAAACATGAGCAAATTTGTGCAGCATCAGGTAAAGCTTCGACGCCCATTGTGGGTTTAGCCCCAGCATGAGCTGGTAAAATTAAGGTGTCCGGATGCTCAGGAAGATCCATCTCATTTAACATCAATTGTAATAAATTACTGTAATCAGCCGTATCACCCACCAATACAGCGCCTAATAATTTTTTATTATCTGACGAAACGACCAATTTTTTATAAACCGGTACATTTTCATCTAAATAGACATAGCTACGGCTAGCGGGTGTTTTTCCTTTGGCATCCCCTATACTACCGACATCAACGCCCATTAACTTTAATTTAGCGCTCATATCAGCGCCTTCAAATTGCATTGGCTCACCCATTAAGTGCGCTAAGGCAACTTGTGCCATCTTATAGCCCGGAGCAACCAAACCAAATACTTTACCTTGCCAACAAGCACACTCACCAATAGCGTAAATATCAGGATCAGATGTCTGACAATGGTTATTCACCACAATGCCACCACGTTGACCAATCTCAAGTTGACATGCTTTAGCAAGTTGATCATTCGGGCGAATACCTGTTGAAAATACGATAAAATCAACTTCCAGCGACGAACCATCAGCAAATTGCATCTTCTTACCTAACGGCGTATGAATAATTTCTTGGGTATTTTTACTGGTATGAACACCAACGCCCATCTCTTCAATTTTTTGGCGTAACTGATCACCCCCCATGGCATCAAGTTGTTCAGCCATCAATACTGGCGCAAATTCGACGACATGCGTTTGTATTCCTAAGTTTTTCAGCGCACCAGCAGCTTCAAGCCCTAACAACCCCCCACCGACAACAGCACCTGATTTACACTGTTTTGCGCATTCACGAATGGCATCAAGATCTTCAATGGTTCGGTAAACAAAACAGTCTGCACCATCTGAACCTTTAATAGGTGGTACCCACGCATAAGATCCGGTAGCAATAATCAATTTATCATAGTGAACAATTCGCCCTGTGTGTGAGTGAACTTCTTTACGTTGACGATTAATCAATATTGCTCGCTCATTCAGTAATACTTGAATGTTATTTTCTTCATATAGCCCTTCACGAACTAAAGAAAGCGCTTCAGCAGTGTGGTCAGAAAAATAGGAAGAAAGGTGAACACGGTCATATGCAAGGCGAGGTTCTTCACAAAAGATGGTAATATTGAACAGATCAGACTGCATTTTATCGATAACTTCTTCAATAAAACGATGTCCAACCATCCCATTACCGATGATAACGAGATTGGTTTTACTCATAATAAAGCTCCAATTTTATTTTAATTCAATTATTTAATTTATAGCTGTGCTCCATTTTATGTTACTTTGCTCAGATTATAATTATCCTCAAGGATTACCACTTTAGTAGTAATAAGGATAACTATTTTTAAAACAAAGCATTATAAAATATTTAACGTCAATTAAATTTAGGATCCCTACCCTGATAGGCTTTAACCTTTAATATCCAATCACCCTTGGTTAAATAATGTTGCTAATCAAAATTTAAATAGTATAATTAGCCGACTAAATAAATTGAGTAATGATAATTGAATTACAAGTCAAGAAAGCTTCCGTCTCGTGAAACGTTAGCACGAGCACAAAGATTTAATGATGATATTGTTGATGTTTCAGGCGTTGATCTGGTCTTAAGCTTGATCACCACGGCTGACTTAATCCGTTCAAACATTTACGCACAACTGACTAAAGATTATGATGTTTCGGAAGGTAAGTTTGCATTATTAATGTCACTCTTTTCGGAAGGTGAAACCTGTGCCAGTGATTTGGCATTACGCATAGGTGTTACCCCTGCTACCGTGTCAGTTATGGTTAAGCGAATGCTAGCTGCAACTCCACCATTAATCACCATGTCTAAAAGTGGTGAAGATGGTCGCTCTCGACTTATCTCATTGACTGAAGTTGGCGAAAAATTAATTCAAGAAGCATTACCCAATCACCTAAAATCGATTCGTGCTTTTGCCGAAGTTTTAAACTCGCAAGAACAAGAGTCTTTAATATTGATGTTGCGTAAACTTTTACGAAAATAACTGACTTTAAGCTTACTTAAAGTCTATTTTATTTATCTAAATACTTAGCTGACTAATTAAATGGAAAATAAGCTATATATGAAAAAAAATATCAAAATCCCTGTTATATTTTTGGTTATCCTAACAGTTGCCTCTTTTTTAATCTTTTTAGGTTCTCGAAATGATGCCGTCACCGTGGCTAAAAGCATTAAATCTGGCGTATTAACCGCAGATGAGATTAATATTGCCTTTCAAAATGTGAGCGGAAAAGTCATCAAACGATTTGTCGAAGAATCACAATTTGTAAAAAAAGGGGATCCGTTAATGCAATTAGAAGATGTCGATACTAAATTAGCTATCGATCGTCTACAAGCGCAGGTTGACAGCCAAAAAGCGGCAGTTGCTCAAGAACAAGCTGCCATTGCGATCACCGAAAACGAAACAAATTTAACCGAATTATCCACTTGGCGTAAAATTGAAGAAGTGAAAGCAAATTTAGAAGCCGCTAAATCAGCTCAAAATTTAGCTCAAATGGAGTTTGATCGTCAAACCCAATTACGTAAAACAGGGGGAAACTCGCAATCGCAACTTGATACCGCCCGTAATGCCTTTACGGTTGCGAAAATGCAAGTTGTTCAGATTCAAAGCCAATTATCCACCTTAATGATTGGTGCAACACCCGAACAAATTAATCAATTTGAGCAAACTCGAAATGCAACAGGTATGACAATACAATCTGTTACTATTGCCCGACAAAAACTTCAAAATCGACAAAATCAGTTAGCTCAACTCCAAGCACAACTTGCACAAGGTGAAGCTGACTTAAAACAGCTACATATCAATTATCAACGATTAACATTAACGGCACCTGAAGATGGCAAAGTATTAAAAATCATGTTTGAAGATGGTGAATTAGCTCCGACAGGCGCACCAGCAGTGTTATTAGAGACCGATCGTAAATACATTGATATTTATGTAAACGAAAAAATGGTAAATGACTACCAACCGGGCACAACAGTTAAAGCCAATGTCATCGCGCTTGATAAAGAGATAAAAGGTAAAGTTCGTTTTGCAACCGCAGCACCTTCTTTTGCGGATTTACGTATGACACGTGAACGTGGTCAAGCTGATTTAACCTCTTATCAGGTCAGAATATATATGGAATCTATTCCAAAACTTTTAACCGGTATGACAATCGAGGTTGATCAATGATGCAAAACATCATTAAATCTATGCTTGAAGAACTTGACGCAATGTTGTCAGGTCACTTCATTCCATATTATAAAGTTGCAATAGGATTAGCAGCCATTGTTGCGCTAATCTTTTCCATTGTGTTAAGTCATGGTGCCGTTTTTGAAGGTAAGATTGCAGTTATTGATCTTGATGGTTCACATTATTCAACGGAATTAATCAGTAAAGTCAATACTTCGCCTTATATCGAAGTATCCGAAGTCATCCGATCACCAGTCAATCCTATCACTTTAGTTTCGCACGATCGCAATTTAGGGGTACTTTATATTCCTAAAGGACTAGAAAAAAGTCTTAAAAAAGGTGACCAAACTGTTCGTTTAGGGTATTTTGCCGATGATACCAATGATGCACAAAATGCCAAAGTGTTACAAAGCTTAAATGAATATATTCCTGAGTTAGGGGCTGAACTTAGCGTTGGTAAAGTGTCTGCATTAGGTTTAGGACATGAAGGGACTGAAGCCACCTTATCGCCAATGCAACTTAAAACGCGATATATGTTCAATCCAGCTAGCTCTTCCACTATATCGACAATTATCTATTTTGTTTACTTCTTTTCGTCACTGACGTATGGATTAACCTCTTTAATGATTGTCGGTCGTTTAAAAGTCACGGGCATGTGGAATACAGTTTTAGAAAGAGGCTTTGTTGCACTATTAGCAAGAACAGTCCCTTATGCATTATTTTATACGACCGGATTAACATTAATAACCGCCGTATTAGTGATCTTTGGTCAATTACGTTTTGATGGTAACTATTTTATTTTTATACCAAGCATTTTCATGACCGGACTTGCATTTGGTTGGTTAGGTTTTTTACTTTCCTGGAAAACCAATAATCCAGGTGAAGGTGCAAGCAAAATGATTTTCTTGGTGCCACCAGGATTTATTATGGGTGGATCAACCATGGCGGTCGGGATTATGCCACTTTGGACTTACTATATTAGTCATGCATTTCCTTTAGTCTGGCTATTTCGATTCTTCCGAGATATCGCCATGCGAGGACGTTCACTGATTGATATGCTATCTACCTATGGCATTTTCATTATTTATTTAACTGTCATTGCGTTTGTGGTGATGATCGTTTTTGAACGAACGCAAAAATCCATTGCACAACCCAAAACCGACCTAAGCTAAATCGTTAATAAAGTTATTGAAACTCTCATTGGGTTTCAATAACGACTTTCACTGTATTAAACTTTGGACTCAACGTCATTTCTTTTTTATTGATAAAATTTCTAAATATCTTGGTAAAATTATCCAATTTGTGATCTTCATCACTTCATTAAACGAAATACACGTTATTTTTTTGATGATTTAAGTATTTTTCATTATCCATTCAAGTTTGCTAATTAACTGAATAACAATACAATATTATTTTCAAGTTATTATTACTCCCCTTACCCTTTCTTTCACTTCCTTTCAAATGAAAAGGTTTTCACGTTTTTACAACCAAAATCAGTTTTGTGACTCACCTATCATTTTTCGATCCTTTGCATATGTTTAAATTGAATAACAGAATGAAAGCAAAACAAGTAATTATGTTATGAATGATTTAATAATGAATACATTGCAACGTCGAGAAAAAATTATTTATTTACTTGGTAAAGAAAATACCGTTTCAGTCAATAAATTAAGTAAGCTTTTTAAAGTTTCAACTGTCACCATTCGTAATGATCTTCGCCATTTAGAACAAAAAGGTTGTGTATTGCGTTCCTATGGCGGTGCTATGCTAAATAAAGCTTTCGCTTTTGATAGACCTTTACAAGATAAAAGTCGTATTAACTCTACCATTAAAAATAAGATAGCCCAAAAAGCGGCAGAAATGGTTAAAGATGGTGATCGCATTATTCTCGATTCAGGATCAACAACTGCAGCCATGGTGCCTTATCTGCGTGAAAAACAAAATCTCATTGTTTTTACCAATGCAATTAATATTGCCTACGATTTATCAATCAATACTGACATTGAAGTCATCATTGCTGGCGGTAATATTCGAAAAAAAGCCTTTTCTATTTCGGGACCAACCGTAGAACAACAACTTAAAATGTATCATTTTAATAAACTTTTTTTAGGTGTTGATGGCTTTGACCTTAGCGCAGGTATCACAACACCCAATTTTGGCGAAGCATCGGTTAATCGAGTCATGTGTCAAGTTTCAGGTCAAATCATTGCGATAACGGATTCAAGTAAATTTGGACGTAAAAGCTTTTGTATGATTGAAAAAATCAATCCTATTGAAACGCTGATTACAGATTCAAACATTCCAAAAGAATATTTAACGCAATTACACACATTAGGCATTAATGTGGTTATTGCCAATCTATAAACTTTTCTCTTTTTTTATTTTTATGACTTAACGAACAGGATCACAATTATGCAACAATACTTAAATTATTCGAAAGAGTGGTTAGAACAACACGGCGCAATTCATACGGCTAAAGAAATTTGTCAACAACCTAAAATTTGGCGTGATTTGCTTCAATTACTTTCCCAAAAACAACCTCAAATAGAAACCTTTCTAACCCCTTTACTGGCTGATCCGAATTTAGTTATTATCCTTACCGGTGCGGGATCTTCCGCTTTTGGCGGTGTCGCCCTTGCACCATGGCTAAGAGAACAGACTAAACGCAATGTTTATGCTTATGGCACTACTGAAATTGTTGCTGATCCATTACAATATCTATCTGCCCATAAAAAAACATTAATTGTCTCGTTTGCTCGTTCTGGCAACAGCCCTGAAAGCGTTGCAACCGTAAAATTAGCCGATCAAATCGTTTCAGATTGCTATCACCTATTTTTAACCTGTAATCCCAATTGTGCATTAACCGATTATGCTAACCAAAAAAATAATGCTCAGCGTATATTGCAATTAGTCCTGCCAGAAGGAACGCATGATCTTGGGTTTGCGATGACATCGAGTATTAGTAGCATGATATTAGCCACACTGCTGCTTTTAGGCGGTATCGATACTCATGATGCAAATGATGCAGTCATGAAAATTGCCACTATTTGTGAGCAACAACTTTTAAATTGGCAAACCATCACAAAACAATTAGCCCAAAAAAATCATGAACGAGTAATTTATGTTGGTAATAGTTGCTTCACTGGCACCGCTCAAGAAGCGGCATTAAAAATTTTAGAACTCACTGCCGGTAAAATTGCAACCCGATTTGATTCAATATTAGGTTTACGCCATGGCCCTAAATTTATGATTAATGAAAAAAGTTTAGTGGTATGTTTCTTTTCTAACGATGCTTATATCCACCAATACGATATCGATTTATTTAATGAGTTAGAACACGATCGTATCGCAACAGATGTACTTGCTTTGAGCGGTCAGCAGAGCACGCATAAACAAATATTGTCGGTTGATTGTCATCTTTCCGATTGTTGGTTGATTTTTCCTTACTTAGTTTTTGCTCAAATGTTAGCGTTTGAAAAATCACTGAGTGTTGGATTAACCCCTGACAATCCTTGTCCTACCGGTGAAGTGAATCGAGTTGTAAAAGGTGTGACCATTTATCCATTTCATCAAATTTAAGTCATCAATCCGATTAAACCTTTAAATAAAAGGATATAAAAATATGAGTACTCCCAATATTCTTATGACACGTATTGATAACCGCTTAGTTCATGGTCAAGTCGGTGTGACTTGGGTGAATGCGCTTGGCGCTAATCTTTTATTAGTTGCCAATGACAGCGCTGCGCAAGATCCGGTACAACAAAATCTGATGGATATGGTTATTGCAGAAGGAATTCAAACGCGTTATTTCACCTTGCAAAAAACTATCGACATTATTGGCAAAGCAGCTGAACGTCAAAAAATCTTTATTGTTTGTAAAACACCACAAGATGTTCTAACTCTAGTTAAGGGTGGCGTACCCATTAAATTTGTCAATGTTGGTAATATGCACTTTTCTGAAGGGAAAAAACAGATCCATAAAACGGTATCCGTTGATGACAATGATATCGCTGCTTTTAAAGAGCTGGAAAAGTTAGGCGTCACTTGCGAAGTTCGCCGTGTACCGGACGAATCTGGCGAAAAAATAGCAGATTTACTCAATCTATCATCATAGCAAGAGGGGCAAATTATGTTAATGGATGCTTTATTGATAGGACTACTAGCCGGTATTGCTGGTGTAGACTTATTTGACGGACTTACGCATTTACACAGACCAATCGTAATTGGACCGTTAGTTGGATTGATTTTGGGTGATGTAAAAACAGGTTTATATGTGGGTGGTTCATTAGAACTGGTCTGGATGGGCATGGTTCCACTCGCCGGCGCACAACCTCCAAATGTTGTTATAGGCGGCGTGATTGGTACCAGTTTTGCAATTTTAACGCATACCGAGCCTAAAGTTGCCATTGGGATAGCGGTTCCCTTTGCCATAGCGGTACAGGGTTGTATTACCCTTTTATTTACATTCTATTCGCCAATGATGCACAAATGTGATCGCTATGTTGATCAGCTCAATTTTAAAGGTATTGAGTGGGTGAACTATCTGGGGATGATAATTCTATTTTGTTTCTATTTCATTGTCGCATTTTTACCTATCTATTTTGGTGCTGATGCAGCAACCGCGTTAGTTGAAAAATCACCTAAATGGTTATTAGATGGGCTTAGTGTCGCGGGCGGAATGATGCCAGCAATTGGTTTTGCAATGCTAATGAAGATTATGATGAAGAAAACGTATGTTGCTTACTTTATCTTAGGTTTTCTGGGGGTGACCTATCTTAATTTACCTATTTTAGCCATTGCATTAGGTGCTTTAGCCATTGCAATGATTGATTTCTATAATTATAGCCGTGATAACAATGACAGTAACAAGTCTGTAAGCGCAACTTCAGTGGAGGTAGAAGATGGAATTTAATGATGATCATGACCAAAAAATGGCAGATAAAGAAGAAAAACGTATGGCACAAGCACTCGCCACAAGTAAAGTCTCGGCAGATACGTTTACCGACCAAAGCCAAGATGTCACACTAACTAAAGGTGATATAAACCGAATGGCGTTTCGCTCATTGGCGTTGCAAGCATCATTTAATTACGAACGGATGCAAGCTGGCGGTTGGCTTTTTACCGTATTACCTGCATTGCGTAAAATTCATAAAAATAAGGATGATCTAAAAAATTCTATGCACATGCATATGGAATTTATCAATGTTCATCCTTTCGATGCGACCTTTTTATCTGGATTAGTCTTAGCCATGGAAAAAGGAAAAGAAAACATATCGACTATTCGGGCGGTAAAAGTTGCCTTAATGGGGCCATTAGGCGGAATCGGTGATGCGCTATTTTGGCTCACCTTATTACCAATCTGCGCAGGGATTGGCGCCTCATTAGCTTTAGAAGGAAGTCTGTTTGGTCCGATCATTTTCTTGTTAATGTTCAATTTAGTCCATTTCGGTCTACGTTTTGGACTTGCTCATTACGGTTATCATGCAGGCACCAGTGCGTTACCTTTATTAAAATCCCATACTAAGCGTATTTCACACGCAGCCTCCATTGTCGGTATGACCGTCATTGGTGCACTGGTTGCCTCTTACGTGCATTTTTCAACGCCGTTAGAAATTAATGCGGGTCAAGCGCATATTGCGTTACAAGCGGATGTGCTCGATAAACTTATGCCGAATTTGTTACCACTTGGATTTACATTAACTATTTATTACTTGATGAAACGTAACTTTTCACCCGTTAAATTAATTGGGTTAACGGTGATTATTGGTGTGGTCGGCAAATTAGTGGGAATTTTATAGAGGAAATTTATGTTAGGCGTAATATTAACAGGTCATGGTAGCTTTGCTACCGGACTTTTTGAAGCAGCAACACAAATCATTGGTGAACAAACACAATTTAATGCCGTTAATTTTCCTGATGGCATGAGTAGCGAACAATTAGCAGAACAGTTAAATACGGCATTAAAACAGTGTGATCGTGGTCAAGGTGTGATATGTTTGACAGATATTGTTGGTGGTTCGCCTTTTCGACTAGCCGCCATGTTGAGTTATCAATATAATAATATTGAAGTGATAAGTGGGACTAATCTGCCATTATTACTTGAAATATTATTACAGCGAGAGGATCTGGACTTAGCAACAATTCGTCAAGAAACCATTGAAAATGGGCAAAGAGCGATAACGAGCTTATGGCACGAGCACCAAAAAAAATCACCTAAAAATGAGGAGTGTTCTGATGGAATTTAAGCAAATCCACGCCAAACAAGTGTTAACACCGGTTGGCTGGCTTGATAATGTCATTGTCACCATTCAAAACGGAATCATCACGGATATCACACCGAGTGATAAACCGTGTCCTAATCAAATCAAACTATTACCGGCACTGATTGATACGCATATTCATGGTGTCATGGGCGCCGATACCATGGATGCGACCCATGAATCACTCAATACCATGAGCAATTTTTTAGCCCAACATGGGGTAGGTGCTTTTTTGGCAACGACGGTGACAGAAAGCCATGACAAAATCGAAGCCGCATTACGACAAGTTAAAAACAGCATTCAGCAAGGCGTAACAGGCGCAACTTTGTTAGGTTCTTATCTGGAAGGTCCTTTTTTTAATGCTATTCATAAAGGTGCCCACCCAGAAGCATTACTGCAAGCCCCCGATCGCGCTACAATTGAAAAATGGCTAATCTTAGCCGAAGGAACATTAAAGTGTATCGCTTTAGCGCCCGAGTATCCCAATGCTTTAGCCATTATCAAATGGTTACGTCATCAAAATATTCGGGTCATGATTGGGCATACCAATGCAGATTATCAAACAACAAAAGCTGCACTTTTAGCAGGCGCAAGTGGCGTAGTGCATTGCTATAATGGCATGTCAGGATTACATCATCGTAACCCAGGTGTAGTGGGTGCAGCTCTCAGCATAGATCATTGCCAAACCGAAATCATTGTTGATGGTCACCATGTACACCCTGCCGCAGTTGCAATTGCCCATAAGTGTTGTGGAGAAAATTTACTTTTAATCACCGATGCTATGCGCGCAACGGGTATGCCTAATGGTGACTATTATTTAGGTCAGTTGCGAGTGCATATGAAAGATAATGTTGTTCGCACCGATGATGGAAACTTGGCAGGTAGCACATTAACTCTTGATTGTGCAGTTAATAATTTGGCAAACTTTACTAATACTTCTTTTGATAAGGCTTGGCTACATGGTAGTTATTACCCAGCCAAAGCATTAGGCATAGACAACACATTGGGTAGCATTGCGCCAGATAAAATCGCTAATTTGGTTGTTCTTAATGAACAAAATCAATTGATTGCAACTTTAGTCAAAGGCAATATCGTTTATCAATCTAATCAATTCAACGAACAATATATCACTCACCCCAAACAAGTTTAATAAATATGGAAAATGCCTGAATAATAACTCATCATTAATAGCAATTGAGTTTTGATTTAAGCAAATTAGGAGATCAGATGAAAAAAATAATATCAAAGGGAATCATAGCATTAACAACTGTTTTATCTTTCAATGTACCAGCTATAGAAACAGTGAACGATTTTACATTAGAACAAGTTGTTGTTTTTAGTCGCCATGGTTTGCGAGCACCATTAGCTAGCCCTAATAGTACGTTGGGTAAAGTCACGCCCAATCAATGGCCGCAATGGGATACCCCAGCGAGTTATTTAACGACTCGTGGTGGGGCATTAGAAAGCTATTTTGGTCACTATTTCAGTGAATGGTTAGTCGATAACAAATTATTAAATCAAGATCGTTGTCCAAACGACCAAGATGTTTATATTTATACCAATAGTTTGCAACGCACAATTGCCACCGGACAGTTTTTTGCGGTTGGTGCTTTTCCGGGTTGTCTTGTGCCAATTATCCATAAAGAAAAGCTTGGCAGCATGGATCCGCTATTTTTTCCTGTCATTGATGATAATAGTTCAGCCTTTAAACAGGCCGCAATCAATTCAATTAACCAAACTGCCGATACCAAAGGCATTGAAGGGCTGAATGAAAAACTGGGTAAAGCGTATCAAGACATGTCGACTATCCTAAATTACCCTAATTCAACCAATTGTATTACACATAAACAGTGTGATTTTGCACATTTACCCACCGAGCTTATTATTGAAAAAGGCAAGGAACCTTGCATAACAGGCGCACTTCGCACGGGAACATCCATTGCTGATGCTTTTATCTTACAATATTATGAAGGATCGCCTTTACATGATATTGCTTGGGGGCAAATAAAGGATAAACAACAATTCGAACAATTAGTTGCGATCAAAGAGCACTACAATAGCGTTTTATTTGGATCGCCCGTTGTGGCAAAACAAGTGTCAGCAAAATTAGTTAATTATATTAATCACGCTTTTTCAGAAAATGAAGTACATCCTAAATTTACGCTGTTAGTGGGACATGATTCCAATGTAGCCTCCCTACTTTCAACAATTAAAATTAAGCATTACACGTTACCAGAGCAGTTTGAAACCACCCCTATTGGTGGGAAAATTGTCTTTCAAAAATGGCGTAATAATCACAATGGCGAAGCATTGATGAAAATTGAATATTTTTATCAATCCACCGACCAGATCCGTGACTTAGTACAATTAAACCGTCAAAACCCACCTCATAAAGTCGTATTAGAAATGGAAAATTGTCCTATTAATGCTAATGGATTTTGTTCATTTTCAACGTTTAAACAAGTGCTGAATCATCTCATCCAATAGCATTAATTTTATCGCTCGTGTGCTTAAAAAGTCACTTAAGCACACTCTATCAAATCCTAAAACATAACGATGTATTTTGATGTTAGCCGTGGCTCACTCATTTCGTAAAAATAAAATAAGTTCACCATTATAACTATAAAATCACTTTTTAGTGACAATACATACCCCCCATTATTAACTGACAGTAAGTGACTGCCAGTGTAATAAATTAACGCTCATTTCAAGTTAATTACCCATACTTTTCTATTATAATTTTCCTGCACTTCCACAAATGCGAATTTTTTCTTCCACAATTTTCGCCATAGCTAATTTAGCTGGTTGCATATAATGTCTTGGATCGTTAGCATCAGGGTGATGATTAAAATCTAGCTTTAACGCATCTGAAAAAGCAATTTTTAATTCCGTTGCCACATTCACTTTACAAATGCCTAAGGAAATCGATTTTTTTACCATCACTTCAGGAATACCCGATGCGCCATGTAATACCAGTGGAATATCAACTTTATCGCGTATTTTAGCTAATCGTTCAAAATCAAGTTTAGGTTCACCTTTATAGAGCCCATGAGCTGAACCAATGGCAACAGCCAGCGAATCGATACCTGTGCGCTCGACATACGCTTTGGCGGCATCCGGATCTGTAAATGCACTCTCTTTATCTTCAACAATTAAATCATCTTCTTGCCCACCAAGCCTGCCTAATTCGGCTTCAACACTTGCATTATATTGATGACTAAATTCAACCATTTTTTTCACAATTTCAATATTTTCTTCATAGGGATGATGTGAAGCATCAATCATAATCGAGCGAATACCCGCTTCAATTTTTTCTTTAATATCACTGATGTTTTCGTGGTGATCCAAATGTAACGCAAAAGGAAAGCGCAGCATTTGTGCTGCGGTTTTGCAAATATTAATTAAGTAGGGTGTGCCTGCATATTGATAAGTTGACGGTGTTGCTGCGAGTATAACCGGTGATTCCATTTTTTTGGCTGTATCAACCACAACTTGAATGGTTTCCAGATTGTGTATATTAAACGCAGGTACGGCATATTTTTCACGTTGTGCTTTTTTTAACATCTCTTGACTAGAAATAAGATACATAAGTCACTCCTAATTAACCTTATATTTTTAGATAATTTTTGTAATTTTCACTTGTTGATAATAGTGGTCGTAATGACGCATATTCACAAACCCTGTCTGTGATTCCATGGCATTGAGCATTCCCATCGTCATAGCTCGAGCTAACATCACTTCAATCGATTCATTTTCATGCAAGCTGACTGCCAGCCCAGCTAAAGTAATATCTCCTGAACCCACCGGATTAATGACCTTAATTTGGGGAATTGAGGCTTGATAATATTGATGATGGCAACGCGCAAACGCTCCATTTTTCCCTAATGAGATAACAATAATCGGAATGTCACTTAATAACGGATGGTTGAGTGCTTGGATTAATGAATGGGTATCATCCGCATCAATCTTCATCTCAATGATTTGTTGTAATTCTTCTTTATTTGGCTTGATTAAATAAGGTTTGTGTTTTGAAATCAGTGTTGCATAGAGCATTTTGCCTGATGAATCTAACAACACCGGAATTTGACGTTTTTCAGCTTGTTCAATTAATTTAACATAAAAATCGATGGGAAAACCTTGAGGCAATGATCCCGATATTGTAATGATTTTGGCTTGCTCAAGCATGGTTTCATAATGGTTCAGAAATTGTTCAACATCATTACTGTCCAACTCTGGGCCTGACTCTAAAATTTCAGTTTGATTGCCTTCATGCAAAATAGCGATGCAGTTTCTTGACTCCTGTTTAGTTGTATAAAAGCAATAAGCAATGTTATCTTTGTCTAACTGCTTTTTAATGTATTCACCAGTTGTTCCACCAATAATGCCAGAGGCTAAAACAGGTATACCAGAAAATTTTATACCTCGGGTCACGTTAAGCCCTTTACCACCAGCTGTCTTTTTTACATTCGATACCCGATTAATATCATCAATAATTAATTTATTTAAGGGGTATGCGATATCCACTGAAGGATTCATTGTAATCGTTAATATCATATTCTCACCTACATGTTAATGCTTTGTGAGAAATAACCATTGAGCAACCGTAATCTTTAAACTAACACCTATTTTCAACTGGTTAAAAAAGACTTAAACCGTATTGATGAAAATAGCATTTTTCGATCCACTCAATTGTCTTAAAAAAGTACACCATGACCAGAAAAATATCTTAAACCGCTATTAAATTGACGCCTTGCTGCTCAAATTCTTGTCGACACCTATCATTAATACCCGAATCCGTTATGATAGTGTCTAATTTATTGAGCGGTAACACGATGTTGATTCCATTGCGTCCAAATTTAGATGAATCTAAAACTGCGACGACTTTTTTAGCGGCATTTGCCATAATACTACTAATGGTGTAACCTTCATTAAACGTTGTTATTCCTCGTTTTGCATCGATTCCATCTGCGCCGACAAATAAAATATCAGCAGAGATACCGTCTAACGATTGCTCAGCAATTTTTCCATGAAAAGAGCGCGTCTTGTGTCTGAGTGTTCCACCACATATAAATAACATAATGTCACTATTGTCGGAGAGAATAAAAGCAGAGGTAAGACTATTGGTAATGACAGTGATATGCTTTAATTTAACCAGTTCTTCAGCTATCAACATCGTGGTGCTACCACTATCTAAAATAATAATATCGCCTTCTTTAACATGTTTAACTGCTTCAATTGCAATGCGTTTTTTAGCTTCAATAAATCGCTGATAACGTTCTTCTAATTGCAATTCTTTAAATGATTTGATGTCATCATTGTCAATAATTTTGGTTGCACCACCATGAAATCGGCTTAGCACGCCTTGTTTTTCTAATAATCTAAGGTCTGTTCTAATGGTCACTTCAGAAACACCATACTGTTCTGACAGATCACTGACCAATACCGTACCTTTCATATTAAGAATATCTATAATTTGTTGGCGTCTTTCACTTGCGTTCATAATATTTCCTTTTTCGAAATCTTTTCAGCAGTGTATAACAAACAAAATCAAAAGATAAGTTTTCATTTTCAATGATTGACGTTAATCAATAGTTAATTGCAGTTGAGCAATATTTTTCCATTCATGGCTCGCCCATTTAAACTGGTAACTTGCTCAATAAACGAATCAAAATCACCGATACCGGCAACCAGTTCATCCAGTTTTATTTTTCCTTCTACAAAAAATTGGCTTACCAGTTGCCACTCTTTGCCTGGCCATGGCGCAGAATAATTCATCCAACTACCTAAAATTTGTAGTTCTTTTCGTAGAATTAAACTAAATATTTTTTCTGAAAGCGTCAGATCATTATGTAAAGTGCCAACCAAACCAATTTGAGCTCGTGGGCCAGCAATCTCAATGGCGAGTTTAACGGTAATCGGTGATCCAGCCGTTTCTAATACCAACTGATCAAACCGATTGATTGATAATGCTTGATAAATTTCATCTGCTGTAAGGTCTTTTGAGTTATAGACCTGATCTGCGCCTAAGCGTTTAGCTAGCAGAAGGCGATCGTCATTAATATCAAGAACAGTTACCGTGTTGGCACCCATTGCTTTTGCGCATTGCATAGCAAGCAATCCAATTGTACCGCCGCCTACAATGACCACGTTTTTATCTTGGCAACCACCAGCTAATAAAATGGCATGCATTCCCACTGTCATTGGTTCGAAAAAAGCCCCTTGAAGTAGTGTAACGCCTTTTGGCAATTTAAAGGCATTTTTTTTATTTAATAAAATATACTCAGCAAATCCCCCCGTTATTCTTGAGCCAACAAAGGTATAGTGCTTACAAAGCGAGTAATAATGTTTTTTACACTCATCACAAGCAAAGCATGGCAATAAAGGGGCACATGAGATTAAATCACCTATTTCAAATTCGGTCACACCGCTACCTAATTCTGTCACAACACCACTAAATTCATGTCCCAGTGTAATAGGGTAAAAATGTGCGCCATGATGAAATATTCGAGGTATATCCGAGCCACACAATCCCGAATAAGCGACTTTAACTAAAATCTGATCCGGTGAGATTATTTTGGGTACTGGAATATCCTTTATAGATAACGTACCTCCTTCATTGACTAGAATCACTTTCATTTTATGTTCCTTTTTAAACAATCAATTTTGTTAATGCATGCTTTCACTGACATTTCAGTGAAAGCATAGAAATCAACTTCATTTCAATAATTTATTGCTTAGTGTTTATCGCCTCTATTTACTTAATTTTGCCCAGTTGTAACTTGATATTTTCGAGCCCGTTTCCATGTTAAAAATAGGCAGAAAAGATAGAAAATTCCAATAGTGATAAATCCAATAGGTTGTTTCAAATTGACTAGTTGAACCATGATATAAGTAATAGGCGATCCACCTTGATCCATAGCACCGACTGAAATACCGGTATCGGAATTGATCGTACCTGCATTGAGGGCTAATTGGGTCGTAAGCGGAATCATTTGTGTAGCAATCCATAACGTGATAGCAATGATGATGGAACCGGAAAGAATAATTCTAAATAGATTACCTTGGTGAATCGCTACCCCCATCGCAATGAAGAAGCCAATCGTTGCTAAATCCCCAAAGGGTAAGACCTCATTACCTGGTAATATAATGGCGATAAAAATACTTAAAGGAATAAAAATTAAACTAGCCGAAACAACGGTTGAATGTCCTAATAGTAGAGCAGGATCTAAACCAATAAGAAAATCTTGCCCACCAAATTTAGATTGTAAATGTTTACGTGCCTGTTTAGATATTGGTGTTAAGCCATCCATAATCGGTTTAATTACGCGTGGCATCAATAACATTACTGCGGCTGTTTGAATAGCAAGTTGTAATGTCTCTTTAACGCCATATCCGGCTAATATTCCCAACAAGATCCCCATAAATAATCCAACAGTGACCGGTTCGCCAAACGCGCCAAATCTTTTTTGCATGTCAACGGCGTTAAAGTTAATCTTATTAATAACAGGTATTTTCTCAATCACCGCATCAACAAATACCGCAATTGGTCCACAATAAGCAGATGTGCCATGCGGAACAGCAATGCCTTCAAGTTCAAAAAACTCTTTAGTATCTTTGGCAAACCAATCCCCTAGCTTATAAGCAATAATGGCATGGACAATCACACCTGCGATACCTAACCAGTAGGATCCAGATGCGATATAAACCAGTGCACCAGTAAAGGTCATATGCCAAATATTCCAAATATCAACATTAACAACTCGAGTGAGTTTAGAAACCAACATCACAATATTGACGGCTATAGCAATGGGAATTGCAACTAAAGCAATTTGTGATGCCCATGTCATCGGCGCAGCGCCGGGCCAACCAACATCAATAACATTCAAACTGATATCAAATCTTTCTGCCATGGCTTTTGCTGCTGGTCCAACTGAACTTGTGAGCAACCCCACAACCAAACCGATTCCAACAAAACCGATGCCTATATGAATACCAGCTTTTAAGGCATCACCCACTTTCATTCTTAACACTAATGAAAAGAGAATAATCACAATCGGCAACATGACTGAAGGGCCAAGATCCAAAATGTACTGCATAATTTCGGTAAACATATACTTATCCTTTTAGAATCGACAATATTTTATCTTTTAGCTGATCAATCCCTACCCCCGAAACAAAAGGCATACCGTGTACAATCGGGATATCACCAAAAGTTTGATCCATTCTGGCTGTAGTACAGATCAAATCGACATCATCAATAAAAGTATTAATTTCATTAATACGACACTGAACAAGATCTAACTTAATATTATTTTCTTTGCAGAGTTCTTTTATCTCTTCTGCAGCCAAAGTTGATGTTGCAACTGCACCACCACACGCAACAATAATCTTTTTTTTCATAATGCCTCCTAAACAACTTTCTAATTAAATATCACGTTATTAAATCGTTCAGCTATCTGATCTTGCTGTGCGTTTAATAAGAAGTGATAGAACTCTTTATCTTGTAAATTTGAAAATAATGCTTTTAAAAGCGTGAGTTGATCTTCTGGTGAAGTCACGACCAGTGAAATGATTAATGAAACCTCTACAATACTGTCTTCATCTGCTCGATTAAACGCAACAGGTGATAGTGTTCGAACAATAAAGATAGCCGGCGATATAGCATGCTCTGCTTCACAATGAGGAATGGCAACCGCATAACCATCAAGCGCAATACCCGTTGGAAATGTTTTTTCCCTTTCTATCAATGCTTCTAAATGACTTTTTTTGACAATCCCTTTTTGTTGTAGTTGCTCACTAATATAAGTAAGCGCTTCTTGTTCATTGTTAAATCGAAGATCATCTTCGATAAAGAGCTGACATTTGTTCATCTTTGATCACCCTTATTGCCTTTCTTCATTTTTTTAATAATACTTTCGAAATCAAAAGTTATAATGAAAGATTATTTTCTTTCGAAATTAAAAGCAAATGACAATTATTATTTTTGTGATCGAAATCTATTTTTTAAGTAAAATTTGAAATTGATTGTGATAAATTTATGATTGGGCATAATATAGTTCATGATCTTCATCACAAAAGCGCGTTCTCGATATTGAAAATATCATTAAAATACTCAGAATATTATTGATAAAAAACGGAAAGGTAAGAGGTCTTTGTGTCACAAAAAACTCAACAGGTATTTGTATTAATGGGGGTATCAGGAAGCGGTAAATCAGCTGTTGCCAAACATGTGGCTTATGATCTTGATGCCGCTTTTTTAGATGGTGATTTTTTACATCCTAAAGCCAATATTTTAAAAATGCGCAGTGGTATGCCTCTAGATGATGAAGATAGAATGCCGTGGCTTCGTTTAATTAGTGATGCAGTATTTGCCATGAGCAATGTTAATCCTATTTCAATTATTATCTGCTCAGCGTTAAAAAAACAATACCGAGATATTATTCGAGGCGAAAATAAAAATATTCATTTTATTTATTTAAAAGGTGGGTTTGAGGTCATTGAAAACCGTTTAGCTGAACGTCAAGGTCATTATCAAAAAACGGGAATGTTACAATCCCAATTTGATACTTTAGAAGAACCATCACAAGATGAAAACGATGTTTATACCGTTAATATCGAACAACCTTTAGCCGATGTAGTCAATGATACCGAATGTATCATACAGAAAATCTGTAACAGCTAAACAATCACTCAAAGCAATGATTGTTAATCAGTTGGTAATGTATCATCAACTATTCTGCCGATGGTATCGGCAGAATAATCGAGATAATTTAACATTATTTTTTAATAAAATTATCCACTAATAAATTTACAACATCCCCCATTTTGCCACTCAATGATGCTTTGACGCTATATAGCGCCATTCCCATCACTTGAGACGCTTGAATTTCCGGTGGCATAACCAGCTCATTAGCACTTGTTTTGACATCTAATAAGGCAGGTCCAGAATGTGCTAAAAATGATTGCATCGCTGCTTCAAGTAAATCTGAATCTTCTACTCTGATCGAAAACAGTCCCATTGCACTAGCCACTTTAGCAAAGTCAGGATTGTGTAAATCGGTGTAATGATCCACAATTCCTTCTACTTTTTGCTCTAATTCGACAAAGTTGAGAGAGCTGTTATTTAATACAATAATTTTTATCGGTAACTGTTCTTGAATAGTCGTCAGTAAGTCCCCTAATAGCATACTAATGCCACCATCACCCGATAGCGTTATCACTTGTCGGTTAGGAAATGCTTTTTGTACGCCTAAAGCTTGTGGCATAGCATTAGCCATGGTGCCATGTTTTAAACTGATGACCGTGCGTCTTTTTCCATTAGTATTAAAGTGTCGACAAGCCCAAACCATTGCTGAACCCACATCAGCACATAGAACAGCATCATCATTAGCATATTTATCAACTAATTCCGTTAAATATTGCGGATGAATCGTTGATTTTGAAGGCATGGCTTTTTTGTTCAATTTATCCATTGCTTTCATATATAATTGGCGGCATTTTTCTAAAAATGCAGCATCTTGTTTTTCTTCAACTAAAGGGATTAAAGCCGCCAAAGTAGGTTGACTACTTCCGACAACACCTACACTCACTGGATGACGTCGACCAAGGTGAGTTGCATCGATATCAACTTGAATAATGGTGGCATCATTTGGGTAAAATTGAGACCATGCAAAATCAGCGCCTAACATTAGCAGCACATCACACTCTTTAATGGCGGTTAATCCTGATTCAACGCCAAACATACCCGTCATACCGACATTGTAAGGGTTATTGTATTCAACAAAATCCTTACCTCTTGATGTATGCACAATGGGCGATTTCAATTTTTCGGCAAGTGCGATTAATTCATCATGAGCGCCATTTGCGCCTTGTCCGGCAAAAATAGCCACTTTTTGATTTTTATTTAAGATTTCTGCAATTTGGGCAAGCTCTGTATCTGATGGGCGAATGATCGGATTAGGATGATAAATTTTATGCCCACTTTTATCTTCCACTTTTTCTAAACTAATATTATAAGGAATAACCAGAACAGCAACGCCACGTTGATTTATTGCAGCTTGAACGGCAGCCGTCGTAATCTGTCTTGCTTGAGTAGGATCGTTAATTTGACGACAAAAGACAGAACAATTTTTATAAACAGATTCAAAATCAACTTCTTGCGGAAAATCTGTTCCCTGTTGTGAGGTAACCAGTTGACTGGCTAAGAGAATAACAGGTGCTTTATTGCGCTGAGCTTCATAAATACCATTGATAAAATGTAAGCTTCCCGGCCCACAAGAACCTGCACATGCAGTTAGCTGATTAGTCAGATAAGCCTCGGCTCCTGCTGCAAAAGCTCCGACTTCTTCGTGTCGAACATGCACCCACTCAATGTCACTTTTTTTAATGGCACTGGTAATGTAATTGAGTGTATCACCCACAATACCATAACAGTGTTTAACACCAGCTTCCTCTAAGACTTCGATAATAATTTGTGCAACTGATTTTTTTAATGACATACTGTCTCCTAGACACAATTAACAGATTAAATAATCTAAGTTAACTAAATTACACCTAAGTTTTAATAAAGCGAATAGGTTATGAAAAAAAAAGCAAAAAATGTTAAAAATGTAATGTTCGTTAATTTTTTTGAGAATAAACTTTTTTGGAAAATATTCCCTATTACAATAAATCAAGGTATTATGGTTAAAATCCAATCGTTCTCATAGAGTGACTTTTTGTGGAAAATTTGTCATCCGGGCAAAATTTATTAACCTCTTTAACTGCATTTTTGCCTCATTACTTTATCGAATATTATCCGCTTATTACTGTTTGTTTATTGCTATTGATTGCAATTTTAATGTTTTCATTCAGCAAATTAAGAATGGATATTATTGCATTGCTAACCATTACAGCTATTTCAGTCACGGGTATTTTAACGCCTGCTGAAGCGTTTTCGGGGTTTAGCGATCCTAATATCATTTTAATTGCATTATTGTTTATCATTGGTGAAAGTTTAGTCCGTACTGGCATTTCGTTCAAAATGAGCGAATATATTCTTAAGGTATCCGGAAAAAATGATGTTCGAATTATTACCTGTATTATGCTCGGTGTGGCGTTACTGGGTTCAATAATGAGTTCCACAGGCGTTGTCGCTATCTTTATTCCTGTTGCCATCAGTATTGCCAATCATACAGGTATTCATGTTAAAAAATTAATGATGCCACTGTGTATTGCCGCTTTAATTAGTGGCATGATGACATTGGTTGCAACCGCACCTAATCTGGTGGTTAATAGTGAGTTAAATCGAGCAAATTTAACCGAATTCGGTTTTTTCTCTATCACCCCTATTGGGTTAGGCGTGCTTGTTGTTGGCGTCATTTATTGTATATTAACGCGCAATTGGTTATTAACAGCTCAACAAGTTTCTCCGACAAATACCCAGCCACAAAGAAGAAAAATCACAGATTTAATCAGAGACTATAAATTAATTGGTCGAGCTCATCGTGCACAAATATTACCAGGCTCGCCTTTTGTTGGTCGTACGATTGATGGTCTACATTTACGAAGTGAACACGGTGTCAATGTTATTGGTATTGAACGTTGGCGAAAATTTCAAAAAGTGTTAATCCCCGTTAATGGGGCAACAGAATTTCGGGAAAACGATATTTTATTATTAGATATGTCCCACTCCGAAGCCGATTATCGAACATTTTTATCGACCAATAATCTTGAACCTAAAGTTTTACGAGGTGAATATTTTTCGGAACAAGTGAAAGAAGTTGGCATGGCAGAAGTGGCGCTATTACCTGAATCGTCACTTTGTGGCAAAACACTCAATGAAATCGATTTTAGAGAAAAATACTTTTTAACCGTAATTGGAATTTGGCGTAATCATGCCCCTGTTGATACCAATAACTTATTCCAAGAACGTTTAGAAATGAGTGATACTTTACTGGTATGTGGGGATTGGGGATCGATTCAAAAATTACAAACTCGTACCAATGATTTTGTTGTTTTAGATTATCCGTCGGATATTGATGATGTCGCACCGGCAAGTTCTCAAGCATTTGCAGCATTAATTAATTTGGCCATTATGATTATATTGATGGTAACAGGGCTTGTTCCTAATGTCGTAGCTGCCCTAATAGCTTGTCTTTTAATGGGAGCAACACGCTGCATCGACATGAATAGTGCTTATAAATCGATACACTGGCCAACACTCATTTTGATCATCGGTATGATGCCGTTTGCTTTAGCACTGAATAAAACCGGCGGCATTTCGCTCATATCGGCATGGTTAGAAATTCATTTACGTTCTTTCAGTCCGTATATGGTGCTGACCTTCATTTTCTTATTATGTTCAACTGTTGGTCTCTTTATTTCTAATACGGCTACAGCAATACTAATAGCCCCTATAGCAATTGATCTGGCAATAAAATTTGGTTATTCACCTTATCCGTTTGCAATGACTGTGGCTATTGCGACCTCTGCTTCCTTTATCACGCCGGTCTCTTCGCCGGTAAAAACTATGGTCGTTGCGCCAGGTGGTTACAGCTTTAGTGACTTTGTAAAAGTCGGTGTACCTTTAACGTTTCTTGTTATGGCGGTAAATATTGCATTAGTACCAATATTTTTCCCTTTTTAATTATTAATTCATCATCAGTTTGATAAAACTGACATATCGATTCTTTTTGATTAAAGATTCTTAATGAAAATTAAGTTATAATTATCCGAGTTTTTGATGATGGATTATAGACATATGCCACAAACAGCCAAGCCATTAAATATTATTTTTGCTGGTACTCCTGACTTTGCCGCAACCCATTTAAAAGCATTAATTGATGCTAAACATAATGTCATTGCGGTTTTTACTCAGCCCGATCGCCCTGCCGGACGTGGTAATAAATTAACCGCAAGTCCGGTTAAACAATTAGCAATTGAAAATCATCTTCCTGTTTATCAACCGGCAACACTCAAAACGGAAGAAAATCAAAAAATCATTGCGGAGCTAAATGCCGACATTATGATTGTGGTGGCATATGGTCTTATTTTACCGCAAGCTGTGCTTGATATGCCTAAACTAGGTTGTTTAAATGTGCATGGTTCATTATTACCAAGATGGCGAGGCGCAGCTCCTATTCAACGCGCTTGTTGGGCTGGAGATACTTTAACCGGTATCACAATTATGCAAATGGATGCTGGGCTTGATACGGGTGATATGTTATATAAACTCACCTGTCCAATTGAACCTTCTGATACAAGTACAACGTTATATAACAAACTGGCGCAATTAGGTCCACAAGGACTACTTGATACTTTAACACTCATTGCTGAAGGGAAAATCCAACCTGAAAAACAGGATCCATCACAGGTCACTTACGCTGAAAAATTATCTAAACAAGAAGCTAAACTTGATTGGAATTTATCGGCACAGCAACTTGAACGTTGTGTTCGCGCCTTTAATCCTTGGCCTGTTAGTTATTTTGAAGTTAATGGCGAACCAGTGAAAGTATGGCAAGCAGAAGTGGTATCCACTCACCACAATCAACCAGTCGGTACTATTTTACAAGCAGACAAAAAAGGGATATGCATTGCAACAAGCGATGGTGCATTAAATATGACACTGCTACAACCTGCCGGAAAAAAACCGATGTCAGCTCAAGATTTATTAAACTCTCGCAAAGCTTGGTTTGTTGTTGGTGAAAAACTAAGTACCAACTAATTAATCAATGTAAAAAATTACAGGATGAATCATCCTGTAATGATTATCTTTTTTTAGCCAGCAAAGTCGCAAATCTCAATTTAATTCGATTACCATGACTATCGGTTTTATGTAATTCTCCAACATTTTCGTTATATTTCAGTATTTCCCAATCCTGATAATATTCCCGCAATTCATTTTCTTTAAACGTAAATGAAAAACCCACAGAACAAGGATAATCAGAAGTAGACATAGCGCTTACAATAAGATTATAACCACCCGATTTAGTCAATTTTTGCATATTATCAATAATTTTAGGGATTTTTTCAGGTTGTAAAAACATCATGACAACCGTTGAAAGAACAAAATCATACTCACCCTCTAAATTTGCTTGATTGATATCATATACTTTTGCATTAATGTGCTTTAGGTTTTCATCATTGATGATTTGATTTAAATTACCAATACTTAATTCGGATTTATCAACTGCATTCACATCAAAACCAAGTAGCTGTAAATAGAGCGAATTGCGTCCCGAACCACAGCCTAAATCCAATACCTTTCCTAACGGGATAATTTTGCTTGCCGCTAGCACTTCAGAATGTGTTTTGGTCATTTGATACTTTTTAAAAGTATAGTCTTCTGGTAAACAGTAAAATGATAGTTGGCATTGTAAATTTTCAGATACCTGAGCGATACGATGCCATTGCTGAGGCAAAATAAAGGGTGGCTGGTGAGAAACATCATAATGATGTTGCGATATGATTTCCCCTTGTTCAGTTAATATCTCAAAATCGATACTGCCCACTAGGATATTGAGCTTAGCCCAAGTGCCAACTTGCGTATTATGTTTTTCACAAAATGATTGAGGTAATGATTTAGCATTCCAAACAGGTAATGTTTTATAACAAATTAGGTTTTTCAAAATTTTATCACGAGTTAACTAAATTAATAGTTGACTATTATAGTCAATTATTGATGAGATAAACAACGTTTTGTTGGTAACTCAGCAACCAAAACAAAATCATTAAAAGTAAATTTATAGTAGCGAAGTTGACTTTATCAACATATAATCTTCATCATCCTAGACTGTATAGTAAAATAATAGAGGAAAACTTTATGGGATTTTTAACAGGTAAACGCATACTCGTTACCGGTGTTGCAAGTAATCGTTCTATTGCTTATGGTATTGCACAAGCAATGCATCGTGAGGGTGCAGAATTAGCATTCACTTATCAAAGTGATAAATTAAAAGCACGCGTTGAAGAATTTGCGGCTGACTTTGGTTCTAAAATCGTGTTACCTTGTGATGTTGCTCACGATGATAGTATTACTAACCTATTTACAGAACTGGCAAAAACATGGGATAAATTTGACGGTTTTGTCCATGCTATTGCTTTTGCGCCTGGCGATCAATTAGATGGTGACTATGTTAATGCCGTCACGCGTGAAGGTTTTGCTATCGCTCACGACATTAGTTCTTATAGCTTTGTTGCAATGGCTAAAGCATGTCGTTCGATGTTGAATCCAAATTCAGCGTTAGTGACCCTTTCTTATCTAGGTGCTGAACGAGCGATCCCTAACTATAATGTAATGGGTCTTGCTAAAGCATCTTTAGAAGCAAACGTACGTTATATGGCAAATGCTATGGGTCCAGAAGGAATTCGTGTGAATGCTATCTCTGCAGGTCCAATTCGTACTCTTGCTGCATCAGGCATTAAAGATTTCAAAAAAATGCTATCACATTGTGAATCGGTTACGCCAATTCGTCGTACAGTTACAATTGAAGACGTGGGTAATTCTGCGGCATTTTTATGTTCAAACTTAGCATCGGGTATTACGGGTGAAGTTGTGCATGTTGACGGTGGATTTAGCATTGCTGCAATGAACGAGTTAGAACTTAAATAATGGGTATTATTTAAAAAATAAAAAAAGGGCATCAATATTGATGCCTTTTTTATTCGTCTATTTTCTAATTTTTTAGGATTAAAAAGGGCAGTCCATACATTCATTTGATTTCATCCTTTAATTTTTGAATCTATTCAGATATATCGTAAGTTCCACACCTTTCTTGTAAGAATTCTTTATCGACTGTTTTTATCGTGTTAACACTAACACGATGTTAATCATTATTCATTTCATGATCTTTTATCATTTCATTGGTCAGTTTTAGTCAAAAATAAAAATTATGAATACTTATCCTTCATTTTCCGTTAAAATCTTAAGATGTTTGCTCAATACAAGTTTGTTGGAGAAAAAATGAAAATAGCAAAAAATACAGTAGTCAGTTTGGCATACCAAGTTCGCACTAAAGACGGGGTTTTGGTTGACGAAGCAACAACTGTTGCACCTCTAGAATATTTACAAGGTGCGGGTAATTTATTACAAGAGCTTGAAAATGCACTAGAAGGCCATCAAGTTGGTGATAAATTTGATGTTGAACTTATCAATGCTTACGGTGATTTTAATGATGCACTGGTGCAAAATGTGCCACGTGATGTATTTGTCGGGGTTGATGAACTTGAAGTTGGCATGCGCTTTTTTGCAGATACCGACCATGGCGCTTTACCCGTTGAAATTACCGCAATTGATGGGGATACTGTGACAATTGACGGAAATCACATGTTAGCGGGACAAGATTTAAAATTTAATGTTGAAGTATTAGCTATTCGTGAAGCAACAGAAGAAGAAATTGCGCATGGACATATCCATAGTGAACATGGTCACGAACATGGGCATGGTGGTTGTGGCTGTGGCGGACACGATCATGAAGATGAAGAAGATAGTGGTTGTTGTGGTGGCGGTCATGGAAGCTGCGGTTGCCATTAAGTCATCATATTAATTTACAAAAAAGCGCTTGATAGCGCTTTTTTGTCATCATGTGAAATATTATTCATTTTTTTGAGAAACAGTTCACAGTTTTCTCAATTTTCAATTCTTTTAAGCCAATTTTCTAAGAATAATTAGTTTTTTTATGAGTGGAATACAAATACTATGCATCCTTCATGTCCAAAACTGATGCCGAGAGAAAAACTTTTACAATTTGGTGTTGAAATGCTAAGTGATGCAGAACTGCTTGCGCTATTTTTACGGACAGGTACACGAAAATTACCTGTTTTAGAACTAGCTCAAAATTTATTAAATGAATTTGGCTCATTTTATCATTTAATGAACGCTACTCATGAGCAGTTTTGTAAAAAACATGGATTAGGTACCGTTAAATATACTCAGCTCAAAGCTGTCGTTGAATTATCGCACCGATATTTGAAAGTAAAAATGACAAATGAAAATTATCTCACTTCACCTTCGTTAACTCACCATTATTTAGCTAGTCGCTTAGCTAACAAAGATCGTGAAATCTTCATGGTTATTTTTCTGGACAATCAAAATCACGTCATTACATCTGAAGAAATGTTTATTGGTACTTATAACTGTGTAGAAGTTCATCCCAGAGAAGTAGCCAGAAAAGCATTACAATATAATGCTGCCTCTTTAATTTTAGCCCACAATCACCCTTCTGGTTTAGCAGAACCAAGCCAAGCAGATCGGAATTTAACGCGCAAGTTGGATCAAGTTTGTGAATTAATCGATATCCGTATTATTGATCATATTGTAATTGGTAAAGGTGAATATGTCTCATTTGCTGAACGTGGATGGATTTAATTGTTATTTTTACTTACAATAGAGGTCAATATTTAAAAAGTCTAATTGTGAAAATAATATGAGACAACAAATTGAATTATTAGAAACCAAAGTTGCGTTTCAAGAAATCACCATTGAAGAATTAAACCAAGCAGTAACCAACCTTCAAGCCGATGTTAGTAAACTAAAAGAGCAATTAATGTTATTATCACAAAAACTACAAGCCACTCAAACATCGAATATTGCTAATTTATCTGAGGAAACCCCACCACCACACTATTAATTATGTTTATAGTCAGATATCTCAATGATGAAATAATAATGTAGCCTATTTTTAAAAAACTATTAATACTTATTTATTAGATGCTCTTAAATTAACATTAGAAATATCCAGAAGAGTTATAAAAACATCGATATCTAAATCTACTTAAAAATAAATTAACATTGAAATTTCAATTAAACTAATCCCTCTCAATAGATTTTCATGCCATATGTTTATTAAAAACAACATAAGCTTAATTTTTAATCAATTAAAGAATAGGAATATAGTAGATTTAGATACGATGAACTTAAGGATAAGGAAACCAAAGTTAAAGGATCTGTGATAGATATCATCAATAAAAAACCGGCGTATAGCCGGCTTTTGTATACAATGATTTAAAATCTTATTCAGCTGTTGCTTCTGCTTCTACTGCAGGGCGATCAACTAATTCAATATAAGCCATTGGAGCATTATCTCCGTCACGGAAACCACATTTCAAAATACGTACATAACCACCTGGACGGGTAGCAAAACGTGGACCTAGATCTGAAAATAATTTTTTCACTGTATCTTTATCACGGATACGAGCAAAAGCCAAACGGCGATTAGCTACGCTATCGCTTTTGGCTAGCGTAATTAACGGTTCAACAACACGACGCAACTCTTTTGCTTTAGGCAATGTAGTTTTGATGATTTCATGTTCAACAAGTGAACTAGTCATGTTACGAAACATTGCTTGACGATGGCTGCTATTTCGGTTCAGTTGACGACCACTTTTACGATGGCGCATAACTTTATCCTTCTTATATAAATTTTATTTTAGTCTTCAACAATACTTGCTGGTGGCCAGTTCTCAAGACGCATGCCTAAAGACAAACCACGAGATGCGAGCACATCCTTAATTTCAGTAAGTGATTTCTTACCAAGATTAGGGGTTTTAAGTAGCTCAACTTCTGTACGTTGTACTAAATCACCAATATAATGAACTGCTTCTGCTTTTAAGCAATTAGCAGACCGAACAGTTAATTCGAGATCATCTACTGGACGTAGAAGAATCGGATCAAATTCCGGTTTATCTTCTTTAACTTCAGGTTGACGTACATCACGTAAATCAACGAAAGCTTCAAGTTGTTCAGCCAAAATAGTTGACGCACGACGAATAGCTTCTTCTGGATCGATAGTACCATTAGTTTCCATATCAATAACCAGTTTATCTAAATCGGTGCGTTGTTCCACACGAGCTGCATCGACAGAATAAGCGATACGCTCGACAGGACTATAACATGCATCAACTAATAAACGACCAATTGGTCGCTCTTCATCTTCTGACTTAACGCGAGCAGAAGCAGGGACATAACCACGTCCTCGTTGTACACGAATACGCATACTAATTGAAGCATTTGCATCAGTAAGATGACAAATCACTAAATCAGGATTAACAATTTCAACATCACCATCATGAGTGATATCAGATGCAGTTACCGCACCAATGCCTGATTTGTTTAAAGTCAGCATAACATCATCTTTGGTATGTACACGTACTGCTAATTTTTTCAAATTAAGCAAAATATCAAGTACATCTTCTTGAACGCCTTCTTTAGTACTGTACTCATGCAGAACACCGTCAATTTCAACTTCGGTTACTGCATATCCAGGCATTGATGATAATAAAATGCGGCGTAGTGCATTACCTAAAGTATGACCAAAACCACGCTCAAGTGGCTCTAAAGTCACTTTCGCATGAGTTTGAGTGTATTGAACAACATCAACTAGGTGAGGTTTTAAAAACTCTGTTACAGAACCCTGCATTATGTCCTCTCTTAAGTGCTAAACTTTACTTAGAGTAAAGTTCGACGATCAAATGTTCGTTGATGTCAGCAGATAAATCTGAACGTTCTGGTAAGCGTTTAAATACACCTTCCATTTTGCTAGCATCAACTTCTAACCATGTAGGTTTTTCACGTTGCTCAGCTAACTCTAAAGCAGCTTTAATACGTGCTTGTTTTTTTGATTTTTCGCGAACGCTGATCACATCTTCAGGCGAAACTTGATAAGATGCAATGTTCACAACATGACCATTAACAAGAACAGCTTTATGACTAACTAATTGACGAGCTTCAGCGCGAGTTGCACCAAATCCCATACGATAAACAACGTTATCTAAGCGACGTTCTAAAAGACCTAATAGGTTTTCACCTGTATTACCTTTAATACGTGCTGCATTTTTGTAGTAATTACGGAATTGACGTTCTAAAATTCCATAAATACGTCTAACTTTTTGTTTTTCGCGTAACTGAACACCATAATCTGATAAACGCGGTTTACGCGCACCATGTTGTCCAGGAGCTTGTTCTAACTTACATTTACTGTCAACCGCTCGAACACCAGATTTAAGGAATAAATCAGTACCTTCACGACGACTTAATTTGAGCTTTGGTCCCAAATATCTTGCCATTTTATTTCTCCAATAATCCTAAACATTCAATGTTTAATAAACATTAAACACGACGTTTCTTTGGTGGACGACAACCGTTATGAGGAATCGGAGTAACATCAGTAATATTAGTGATGCGATAACCCGCTGCATTTAATGCACGAATTGTTGACTCACGACCAGGACCAGGTCCTTTTACCATAACTTCCAGATTCTTAATTCCGTAATCTTTTACGGCTTCTGCACAACGTTCAGCAGCTACTTGAGCAGCAAACGGAGTGGACTTACGAGAGCCACGGAAACCAGAACCACCAGCGGTTGCCCAACCCAACGCATTACCTTGACGATCGGTAATAGTTACGATTGTATTGTTAAATGATGCATGAATATGAGCTACACCATCAGAAACTTGTTTTTTTACACGTTTACGTGTACGAACAGGTGTCTTTGCCATTTATTATCACCTCAATTATTTCTTGATTGGCTTACGCGGTCCCTTGCGGGTACGAGCGTTAGTCTTAGTGCGTTGACCACGAACTGGAAGTCCACGACGATGACGGATGCCACGATAACAACCAAGGTCTAATAAACGCTTGATACTCATAGTTACTTCACGACGTAAATCACCTTCAACAGTAAATTTAGCGACTTGTTCACGTAACTTCTCAATCTGATCTTCAGATAGTTCTCTGATCTTAACATGTTCAGGAATACCTGCTTCAGCACAAATTGTCTTAGCGCGAGTATTACCGATACCATAAATTGCTTGTAACGCAATTACAGCATGTTGCTGATCAGGAATGTTAATGCCTGCTATACGGGCCACTATGCACTCCTTTATTGTTAATGTTTAACAAACTCACCATACTGAAAAGCCCGTTTTCAGGATACTCAAACAGTAAGTCTGCAAATAAAATTTAGGCTGGCTATTCTAGCCAGCTTTACTATACTTTGGCAAGTAAAATATGCAAAAGTTCAACTTTTAGGCTAAATAAATTAACCTTGACGTTGCTTATGTTTACCTTCAACACAAATAACACGAACGATGCCATTGCGTTTAATGATTTTACAATTTCTGCATAATTTCTTGACTGAAGCACGAACTTTCATTTTTTTCTCCGTAACTTCTGGCTAACTTATCGGCCGTAGCCTTTAAGGTTCGCTTTCTTTAACACTGACTCATAACGATTTGGCATCATTAAAGTCTGTACTTGTGCCATAAAATCCATGATTACAACAACCACAATTAATAAAGATGTTCCACCAAATTGAACTGGAACCTTCATTGCACTTGTCATAAACATTGGTACCAAACATACAAAAGTAATGTAGATTGCGCCTATTAATGTTAAACGTGTCATTACTTTGTCAATATATTTAGATGTTTGCTCACCTGGGCGGATACCTGGAATAAATGCACCAGATTTTTTAAGCTGATCTGCTGTCTCTCTAGGGTTGAAAACCAACGCTGTATAGAAGAAACAAAAGAAGATTATCGCTGCCGCAAAAAAGATTATGTATAACGGTTGGTCATGAGAGAAATATTGACCAATAAGTACAAATACATATCTCCAGCCTTCACCATTTCCTTGAAACCAAGATGCCATCATAGATGGTAACATAATAATTGTTGAGGCAAATATCGCTGGAATAACGCCAGCCATATTAATTTTTAATGGTAAATGTGATGTTTGCGCTGCATAAACGCGACGCCCTTGTTGACGTTGGGCATAGTTAACTACGATTCGACGTTGACCACGCTCAACAAAAACAACAAAATAAGTCACACCTATCACTAAAGCTGCGACAACTAATAATAGAATCGGATTCAATTCACCAGAACGAGCTTGTTCAATTGTTTCATATATTGCATGAGGAAGACCCGCCACAATTCCAGAGAAAATAATGATTGAAATACCATTACCTACTCCACGTTCCGTGATCTGCTCACCAAGCCACATAAGAAACATAGTGCCAGTAACTAAACTAACCGATGCAATGAAATAGAAAGAAAATCCTGGATTAGTCACAACACGCTCATAACCAGGAATATTTGGTAAACCAGTCGCAATACCAACTGCTTGTACAATAGCTAAAGCCAATGTGCCATAACGAGTGTACTGGCTAATTTTCTTACGACCTGATTCACCTTCTTTCTTCAATTCTGCCAATTTAGGGTTAATGGCCGTTAATAACTGCACAATAATCGATGCAGAAATATAAGGCATTATCCCTAATGCAAAAATTGAAGCACGGCTTAAAGCACCACCAGAGAACATATTGAACATATCCACAATACCATTAGATGATGCTTGTGAAAGTATGTCCGATAACGCTTTAGTATCAATGCCAGGAACTGGAATATAAGAACCTAAACGAAAAACAATCAGTGCTAAAAGCACAAATAGTAAACGCTTCTTAAGTTCACCCCCACCACCACGGGCACTTTGAAAATCTAATCCTGGTTGCTTTGCCATCTTTCTAATTATTCCTCAATTTTTCCGCCAGCAGCTTCAATTGCAGCTTTAGCACCTTTCGTTACACGAATACCACGAACTGTTACTGGTTTTGTAACTTCACCAGATAACATGATTTTTGCGTATTCGATTTGTGAATTAATCACATTTGCAACTTTTAAGCTATTTAGGTCAACAACATCACCTTCAACTTTCATTAAATCTGAAAGGCGAACTTGTGCTGTAACTAGAGCTTTACGAGAAGTAAAACCAAATTTTGGTAATCGACGATATAAAGGCATTTGACCACCTTCAAAGCCACGACGAACGCCGCCACCTGAACGTGATTTTTGACCTTTGATACCACGGGTACCTGTTTTACCTAATCCAGAACCGATACCTCGGCCTAGACGTTTTGGTGCATGCTTTGAACCTTCAGCAGGAGATAAAGTATTTAAACGCATTACTATTACTCCTCAACTTTGACCATGTAATAAACTTGGTTTACCATACCACGAATAGCAGGAGTATCCTCGCGCTCAACAGTATGACCAATATGACGTAATCCAAGTCCGACTAACGTTGCTTTATGCTTCGGTATGCGTCCAATAGAACTACGAGTTTGTGTAATTTTAATTGTCTTTGCCATGGTTAATTACCCCAAAATTTCTTCGACGGTTTTACCACGCTTAGCAGCAACCATTTCTGGTGATTTCATATTTTCTAAGCCATCAATCGTTGCACGAACCACATTAATTGGGTTTGTTGAACCATATGCTTTAGCTAGAACGTTACGAACACCAGCAACTTCTAATACAGCACGCATTGCACCACCGGCGATAATACCAGTACCTTCTGATGCTGGTTGCATATAAACACGAGAACCTGTATGAGCACCTTTAACAGGATGCTGTAAAGTATCGTTATTTAAAGCAACATTAATCATATTACGACGTGCTTTTTCCATTGCTTTTTGGATTGCTGCTGGCACTTCACGTGCTTTACCATATCCAAAACCTACGCGGCCATTACCGTCACCAACAACTGTTAGTGCAGAAAAACTAAAAATACGACCACCTTTTACGGTTTTAGAAACTCGGTTAACTGCGATTAGTTTTTCCTGCAGTTCACCAGCTTGTTTTTCGATGTTTGACATCTTTAACTCCTACCTTAGAACTGTAGGCCAGCTTCGCGAGCAGCATCTGCTAGCGCCTGAACTCGACCATGATATTGGAAACCCGAACGATCAAAAGAAACTTCTTTGATATCTTTCGCTAATGCGCGCTCTGCGATTGCTTTACCAACTGCAGCTGCTGCATCTTTGTTTCCGGTGTATTTTAAACTTTCACTGATAGCTTTTTCTAATGTAGAAGCAGCTGCCAGTACTTCTGATCCGTTTGGTGCGATAATCTGCGCATAAATATGACGCGGAGTACGGTGAACCACTAAGCGAGTTGCAAGTAGTTCATGCATCTTGCGACGCGCTTTAGTTGCACGACGGATACGAGCTGATTTCTTATCCATAGTGTTACCTTACTTTTTCTTAGCTTCTTTAGTACGCACAACTTCATCTGCGTAACGAACACCTTTACCTTTATAAGGTTCAGGACGACGATAAGCACGGATATCTGCTGCCACTTGTCCAATTAACTGCTTATCAGCACTTTTCAGTATGATTTCAGTTTGTGATGGACATTCTGCGGTCACACCAGCAGGTAATTGATGCTCAATTGGATGTGAATATCCAAGAGATAGACCAATAGCATTACCTTTAACTTGTGCACGATAACCGACACCAACTAGCTGAAGTTTTTTAGTAAAACCTTCAGTAACACCAATAACCATTGCATTAATCAACGCACGTGCAGTACCAGCTTGAGCCCAAGCATTCGCAAAGCCGTCACGAGGAGCAAATTTAATTTGACCTTCTTCTTGATTAATAACAACAGCATTATTAATTGTACGAGTTAACTCGCCATTTTTACCTTTAATCGTAATTACCTGACCATTGAGTTTTACCTCTACGCCAGCAGGAACAACGACAGGTGCTTTTGCAACACGAGACATTTTTTTCTCCCTTACGCTACGTAGCAGATAATTTCACCACCAAGACCTGCTTGGCGTGCTGCTCGATCAGTCATAACACCTTTAGAAGTAGAAACAACTGCGATACCTAATCCAGCCATAACTTTTGGCAATTCGTCTTTACGTTTATAAATACGTAAACCTGGACGGCTAACACGTTTAATACTTTCTACTACAGCCTTACCTTGGAAATATTTTAATGAAATTTCCAATTCTGGCTTAGTGTCACCAACAACTTTATAGTCTCCGATGTAACCTTCTTCTTTTAGCACATTGGCAATTGCCACTTTTAGCTTAGAGGAAGGCATGGTGACTGCAACTTTATTCGCAGCTTGACCGTTACGAATACGGGTCAACATATCTGCTATAGGATCTTGCATGCTCATCTATAACACTCCCCTGATTACCAACTTGCCTTTTTAAGACCAGGAATCTCACCACGCATGGCTGATTCACGAACCTTAATACGGCTTAAACCAAACTTACGAAGGACGCCATGAGGACGACCTGTTTGACGACAACGACGACGTTGACGTGATGGACTAGAATCACGAGGAAGCGTTTGCAATTTAAGCACTGCATTCCAACGATCTTCATCTGATGCATTAAGATCAGAGATAATCGCTTTTAATTCTTGACGCTTTGCAAAATATTTTTCTGCTAGCTTTACGCGTTTCTTATCGCGTTCAATCATTGATTGTTTAGCCATTATGCCCTACCTTACTTACGAAATGGGAAGTTAAAGGCAGATAATAAAGCTCGGCCTTCTTCATCTGATTGTGCACTTGTTGTGATAGTAATATCTAAACCACGAACACGATCAACTTTATCATAATCGATTTCAGGGAAAACGATTTGTTCACGAACACCCATGCTATAGTTACCACGACCATCGAAAGATTTTGCGCTTAAACCGCGGAAATCTCGAGTACGAGGAAGCGCAATATAAACTAGACGTTCAAAAAATTCCCACATACGTTCGCCACGTAAAGTGACTTTACAACCAATAGGGTACCCTTGACGGATTTTAAAACCAGCAACTGATTTGCGTGCTTTTGTGACAAGTGGTTTTTGACCACTGATTGCTGCTAAATCTGCAACCGCATTATCTAATAATTTCTTATCAGTAATTGCTTCACCCACACCCATATTCAAGGTGATCTTTTCGATCCGAGGGACTTGCATGACAGATTTGTAGCCAAACTGTTCTTGCAGTTTATTTACTACCTGTGCTTTGTAGTAATCATGCAGTTTCGCCATCGTACACTCCAAATTACTTAATTAATTAATTCATTAGTAGACTTATAAAAACGGACTTTTTTACCATTTTCAATTCTAAAGCCTACGCGATCTGCTTTGCCTGTAGCTGGGTTAAAAATTGCCACATTAGAAACATTAATAGCTGCTTCTTTTTCAACAATTCCACCTTCTTGATTTAATGCAGGTACTGGTTTTTGGTGTTTTTTCACCAAATTAATACCTTCAACAATCACTTTGCCTGTAGACAAAACACTTTTTACTTTACCGCGTTTACCTTTATCTTTACCGGTTAACACGATAACTTCATCTTCTCGACGGATTTTCGCTGCCATTACCCGCTCCTTACAGTACTTCTGGTGCTAATGAAATGATCTTCATAAACTTCTCAGAACGAAGTTCACGAGTGACCGGTCCAAAAATACGCGTACCAATCGGTTGCTCACTGTTATTGTTTAAAATAACACAAGCATTGCGATCGAAACGAATGACAGATCCATCAGGACGACGAACACCTTTTCTAGTGCGCACGACAACAGCTTTAAGTACATCACCTTTTTTTACTTTACCACGTGGAATTGCTTCTTTAATGGTAACCTTGATGATATCACCAACCGCTGCATAACGACGGTGCGATCCACCGAGAACCTTGATACACATTACACTACGTGCGCCAGAGTTATCGGCAACATCTAGCCTAGTCTGTTCTTGGATCATTTTAATGCTCCGTATAAATAAATTATTGTCTAATCTACCTTCATCCACCTCAACTACCATGGATAAGAATAGACAACCAAAAACCCACATATGTGAGGGCGCATAGTATAACACCACTCAAATAAAATGGATAGCATAAAATAAACGGCTGCATTTAGCCGTTTATTATATTATGTACAGTTTTTAATCGATTAGATTAACTAACTGCTTTTTCTACGATTCGAACAAGAGTCCAAGATTTGGTTTTTGATAATGGACGACACTCTTTAATTTCTACAGTATCACCAATACCACACTCGTTGTTTTCATCATGTACATGCAATTTAGTCGTACGTTTAATGAACTTACCATATAACGGATGCTTCACTTTACGTTCAATAGCTACAGTAATAGATTTATCCATTTTGTCGCTAATAACACGACCTTGCTGAGTACGAATTTTTACTTCAGTAGTCATATTACGCACCCGCCTTTTCAGTTAATAACGTTTTAACTCGTGCAATATTACGACGCACTTGTTTTAACATATGAGTCTGTGTCAACTGACCTCCAGCTAATTGCATACGTAAGTTAAATTGCTCACGTAATAAATTAAGAAGTTCAGTATTTAACTCTTCAACGCTTTTTTCGCGTAGCTCTTTTGCTTTCATTTACATCACCGTCTTAATCACAAAGGTGGTTTTAATTGGCAGTTTTGCAGCTGCCAACGCAAATGCTTCACGAGCAACTTCTTCCGGTACTCCGTCCATTTCATAAAGGACTTTACCTGGTTGAATCTGAGCAACCCAGTATTCAACGTTACCCTTACCTTTACCCATACGCACTTCAAGTGGTTTTTCAGTAATTGGTTTATCAGGGAAAACTCGAATCCAGATTTTACCTTGACGCTTAACTGCACGAGTCATTGCACGACGTGCTGCTTCGATCTGGCGCGCAGTCAAACGACCACGACCCACAGCCTTAAGACCGAATGTACCGAAACTTACGTCAGTACTCACAGCTAGACCACGATTGCGGCCCTTGTGCACTTTACGGAATTTTGTACGCTTTGGTTGTAACATCAGCGACGCTCCTTATTGTTTTCGGCCTTTGCGCTGCTTTTTCGGTTGAGCAGCAGGTTGTTTTTCTGCTTGTTCAACGGCAGCCATACCACCAAGGATCTCACCTTTGAAGATCCACACTTTAACACCAATAATACCATAGGTAGTTAATGCTTCAGACACTCCGTAGTCGATGTCAGCTCGTAGTGTATGTAGAGGTACACGACCTTCACGATACCACTCTGAGCGAGCAATTTCAGCGCCGCCTAAACGACCACTTACTTCAACTTTGATACCTTTAGCACCCGCTTTCATTGCGTTTTGTACCGCACGTTTCATTGCACGACGGAACATAACACGGCGTTCTAACTGAGAAGTAATGCTGTCAGCAACTAATTTTGCATCAAGTTCAGGTTTACGAACTTCAGCAATATTAATTTGTACTGCAACATCACGTTTTTCTCTTTTGTCTTTATACTTATTGACAATAGAAGCTACGGCATTACGTAATTTTTCAACGTCCTCACCTTTTTTACCAATCACGATACCTGGACGAGCAGTGTGAATAGTAATGCGAACGTTAGTTTCTGCTGAACGGTCGATTACAATTTTAGAGATTGACGCTTGTGCTAATTCTTTATTTAAGAATTCACGCACTCTAAAATCACTTTCTAAATTATCAGCGAATGTCTTTGTACCCGAATACCATGTAGATGTCCAAGGCTTGACAATGCCTAATCGGATACCATTTGGATTTACTTTTTGACCCATTGCTATTCTCCAGCCTAGCGATCTGAGACGATCACGGTGATGTGACTCGTACGCTTCAAAATTCGATCTGCACGACCTTTCGCACGAGGCATAATACGCTTCATGGTTGGGCCTTCGTCTACGAAAATTTTCGCAACTTTTAGATCATCAATATCAGCACCATCGTTATGCTCTGCATTAGCAATAGCAGACTCTAATACTTTTTTAACAAGTACAGCCGCTTTTTTATTGGTGTACGTTAAAATATCAAGTGCCTGAGACACTTTTTTACCGCGAACAAGATCTGCAACTAAGCGAACTTTTTGTGCAGAAGAACGAGCGTGGCGGTACTTTGCAATTGTTTCCATCTCTTTCTCCTACTTATTTCTTCTTAGCTTTCTTATCCGCAGCGTGACCGCGATAAGTACGAGTCGGCGCGAATTCACCCAATTTATGACCAACCATTTCGTCGGTAACATAAACTGGAACGTGCTGACGACCATTATGGACAGCGATGGTCAAACCGATCATGTTAGGAAAGATCGTTGAACGACGGGACCAAGTACGAATTGGTTTCTTGTCCCCGCTTTCCACCGCTTTCTCTACCTTCTTCAGCAAGTGTAGGTCAATAAAAGGACCCTTCTTGAGAGAACGTGGCATAGCTAATCCTCTATATTAATTATTTCTTATTGCGACGGCGAACAATATACTTATCAGTACGTTTGTTGCTACGCGTTTTCAATCCTTTGGCTTTTTGACCCCATGGAGACACAGGATGTTTACCAAAGTTACGACCTTCACCACCACCATGTGGATGGTCTACCGGGTTCATTGCTGTACCACGAACAGTAGGACGAACACCACGCCAACGCGTTGCACCCGCTTTACCTAGTACGCGAAGCATATGTTCTGAATTGCCGACTTCACCAATAGTGGCACGACAATCAGACAATACTTTACGCATTTCACCTGAACGTAGACGTAATGTTACATATGCACCATCACGCGCAACGATTTGAACATAGCTACCAGCTGAGCGAGCAAGTTGTCCGCCTTTACCTGGTTTCATTTCAATGTTATGCACGGTAGAACCGACTGGAATATTGCGCATTGGTAAACAGTTACCTGTTTTAATCGATGCATCAACACCAGATTGGATCTGATCACCTGCTTTTAAGCCTTTAGGCGCTAAAATATAACGACGTTCACCGTCTTTATATAAAACCAATGCAATATTTGCACTACGGTTTGGATCATATTCCAAACGTTCAACAACTGCTGGAATACCATCTTTATTACGCTTAAAGTCAACAATACGATAATGTTGTTTATGACCACCACCGATATGACGGGTAGTGATACGACCATTATTATTGCGACCACCAGTTTTGCTTTTTGAATCAAGCAACGGTGCATAAGGCTTACCTTTATGCAACTCTGGGTTAACCACTTTAACAACGTGGCGACGACCCGGAGATGTAGGTTTACACTTAACAACTGCCATTGTTCTTACTCCTCCGAATTACTCAGCGACGCCAGCAAGGTCTAAGTTTTGACCTTCTGCTAAAGTTACGTAAGCTTTTTTCCAGTCGCTACGGCGACCAAGTTGTTGACCACGACGTTTTACTTTGCCTTTAACAACAAGTGTATTAACGTCATCTACTTTAACTTCAAATAGTTGTTCAACTGCGGCTTTAATCTCTCTCTTAGTAGCATCTTTAGCAACTTTCAATACTAATGTATTTGTTTTTTCCATTGAAATAGATGCTTTTTCAGAAACATGTGGTGCTCGCAGGACTTTAAGCAGACGCTCTTCACGAATCATGCTAACATCTCCTCTACTTGTTTAACGGCATCAACAGTGATAACCACTTTGTCAAATGCAATCAAACTAACTGGATCAATACCTGCCACATCACGCACATCAACTTTATGCAAGTTACGTGCTGCTAAGAAAAGATTCTCATCAACTTCAGTTGTAATGATAAGGACATCATTAAGATTCATATCATTTAATTTCTGAGTTAATAATTTAGTCTTAGGTGCTTCAACAGTAAATGTTTCAACCACAACTAAACGCTCTTGACGCACTAATTCAGAGAAAATACTCTTTAATGCACCACGATACATTTTACGGTTAACTTTTTGGCTATGATCTTGTGGTTTTGCTGCAAATGTTACACCACCACTACGCCAGATTGGGCTCTTAATAGAACCTGAACGAGCACGACCTGTGCCTTTTTGACGCCATGGTTTTTTGCCTGAACCAGCGATTTCTGCACGAGTTTTTTGTGCGCGTGAGCCTTGACGAGCAGCAGATGCATAAGCAACAACTACTTGGTGAACTAACGCTTCATTAAACTCACGTCCGAAGGTAGTTTCGGAAACAGAAAGCGCTTTCGCGTCTTTTACTACTAATTCCATCTCTATCTCCTCGACGTTAAGCCTTGATTGCCGGTTTAACAATTACGTCACTATTGATTGCGCCTGGAACTGCACCTTTAATTAATAAAAGGTTGCGTTCAGCATCAACACGTACAATATCTAAGTTTTGAACAGTTACACGTTCATTACCTAGGTGACCTGCCATTTTACGACCTTTGAACACTTTACCTGGAGTTTGGTTTTGACCGATAGAGCCATGACCACGGTGTGCCAAAGAGTTACCATGAGTTGCATCTTGAGTACGGAAGTTCCAACGTTTAGTTACGCCAGCAAAACCTTTACCTTTAGATGTTCCAGTAACATCAACTTTTTTAACGTCTGTGAAAATATCAACGTTAATACTTTGCCCTACAGTAAATTCGCCTTCTTCAAAACGGAATTCCCATAGACCACGACCAGCTTCAACGCCAGCCTTAGCAAAATGACCTGCTTCAGGTTTATTTACACGGCTTGCTTTTTTGCTGCCAGTAGTAACCTGAATAGCTTGATAACCATCGTTCTCTAAAGTTTTAACTTGAGTAACGCGGTTGCTTTGAACTTCAACTACGGTGACAGGAATAGAAACACCTTCTTCGGTGAAGATTCGTGTCATTCCTACTTTACGACCGATTAAACCAATCATTGTTTAGACCTCTCAATCATTCAGCTTAGGATTAACCTAAACTGATCTGCACATCAACACCGGCAGCAAGATCTAGGCGCATTAAAGCATCAACTGTTTTTTCAGTTGGCTCAACAATATCAACTAGACGTTTATGAGTACGAATCTCATATTGATCACGCGCGTCTTTATTAACGTGCGGAGAAATCAATACGGTGAAACGCTCTTTGCGTGTCGGTAATGGAATAGGACCACGAACTTGCGCACCAGTGCGCTTCGCAGTTTCTACAATTTCAGCAGTTGATTGATCAATCAAACGATGATCAAACGCTTTTAACCGGATACGGATTCTTTGGTTCGACATGAGACCAGAGCTCCACTATTTAAAAGTTATAACAAAAGACTACTCCTCTTACCCTGTTTCGATTGACAGGAGAGTGTAATCCGTTCTTTTCGTAACCCCCAGATCGGGAGTATTGTTGATATAATTCAATATTATTAAATAAGGATTATATCTTCATACGCATTTGCTTATCAAAAATTCAACAAACAAAGTGGCGATGATTATACGTAAATTATTAACTAATGCAAGAAATAATTAATAATAGATGCTTTATTGATCAGCTTAAAAATAATGATAAACCCTTTTTATTGATTAAATTTCAAGCTAATCAAACAAGTTGTAGTGATTACTTAAGAAAATTATGATAATGAGGAATCTGTCGCCATGAAGTGATGGCGACAAGGCTAATGATCTTCTTTGGCATGATTAAGACTATATCTTGGAATTTCAACTTCAAGATCTTCATCGGCAACACGAGCCTGACAACTTAGTCGACTATGTGGTTCAACGCCCCACGCTTTATCTAACATATCATCTTCTTGTTCATCACTCTCTTCAAGTGAGTCAAAACCTTTACGGACAATACAATGGCAAGTTGAACAAGCACATGACATTTCACAAGCATGCTCAATTTCAATATCGTTACGTAAAGCGACTTCTAAAATAGATTCACCTTCTTGCGCTTCAACCGTTTTCCCTTCAGGGCAAAGTTCAGCATTTGGTAAAAATGTAATTTTTGGCATAATAATCTCGTTAGTTAAATATCATCAACTTTATGACCGGTTAAAGCTTGACGAATGGATCTATCCATACGCTTAGCCGCAAAATCCTGCGTCACGTTATCAACAATTTTAATTTGCTTTTCAATTTCGTATATATCATTGGATTCGCTTACCGCTTGTAAACGATGTTTAGCATTTAAAATTTGATTAAGCTGATGCTCATTCAATAAGTCAGCATCTTTATCTAATGCATTTTGTAAGCTTTCAAGGACTCTTGCTGCTTCAACTTTTTGTTCAGCAAGCATTCTAGTTTGCTTATCTTGTTGAGCGTAATTGATGGAATCTTGAATCATAGTTGCAATTTCTTTATCAGTTAGCCCATAAGATGGCTTAACTTGTATTGCAGCTTCAACGCCTGTTGATTTTTCCATTGCCGTTACGCTCAGCAATCCATCAGCATCCACTTGGAAAGTGACACGAATATGTGCGCCACCAGCAGGCATTGGCGGAATGCCACGCAAGATAAATTGCGCCAACGATCGACAATCGGCTACATTTTCACGTTCACCTTGTAAAACATGAATCATCATAGCGGTCTGACCATCTTTAAACGTTGTAAATTCTTGCGCCCTTGCACAAGGAATCGTACTATTACGAGGAATGATTTTTTCAACCAATTCGCCCATTGTTTCGATGCCTAAAGATAAGGGAATTACATCAAGCAACAACATATCGGAATCGGGTTTATTACCCACTAAAATATCCGCTTGAATGGCAGCCCCAATAGCGACTACTCTATCTGGATCGATAGAAGTTAAAGGTTTTGTTTTGAAATAATTACCGACCGATTCACGCACAAACGGAATTCGGGTAGATCCCCCCACCATGACCACTTCAACAATTTCATCGATATCAATATCAGCATCTTTTAATGCACGCCGACAAACAGCTAAGGTTCGTTTAACTAGCGGTTCAATAAGTTGTTCAAATTGATGTCGGGTTATAGTTAAGACCTGATTATCAAATGTTATCGTGACAGAATCTTGATGGCTGAGTGCAATTTTAATGTCAACCGCTTGATGAATCATTCTCTGATTCAACTGTGCATCATGATGATCAATCAACCCTAATTCGTTTTTAATATACTCCGCAAGTAAACGATCGAAGTCATCACCACCAAGAGCAGAATCTCCCCCTGTTGATAGAACTTCAAAAACGCCTTTATGTAAACGCAGAATAGAGATATCAAAAGTTCCACCACCTAAATCATATACAGCAATGATGCCTTCTTTTCCAGAATCAAGGCCATAAGCGATAGCTGCAGCAGTAGGTTCATTCAACAAACGTAAAACGTGTAAACCAGCTAATTTAGCAGCATCTTTTGTTGCCTGTCGTTGAGCATCATCAAAATAGGCGGGAACGGTGATGACGACACCATCGATTTCACCATTTAAACTCGCTTTAGCCCGATCTGCTAGAGCAATCAAGATTTCAGCAGAGACTTGTATAGGATTAACTTGCTGATTCGGTAAATTTAGTAATGGCACACCATTTTCTGTCATGGATAATGGATAAGGGAAATGAGATGTGTCTATATCAGAAAGACGTCTTCCCATTAATCGCTTAACTGAACTTACTGTATTTTTTGGATCAGAAGTAGCGCTGTTTTTAGCATTTTTACCAATTGTGATAATAGTATTATCATCATGATCAACACCATAATGTACAACTGAAGGCAATAAAAAATCGCCTTCTAAATCTGGCAGAACTTCAGATTTACCGCTTCGAACAGTTGCAACTAGTGAATTGGTCGTACCCAAATCAATGCCAACCGCAATCCGACGTTGATGTGGTTCTGGTGTTTGACCTGGTTCACTAATTTGTAATAATGCCATTTAACTTATCTCTACTTGATGTGTTATTTATCTTAAATTATAAAGCATATTGCTTTTCTTGTAACTTTTCGATCTGTTCTATTAATCGAGTAAGATAACGAATCTTGTAGATTTGATTTAGGGCGGATTGCCAATCTTGTTGCGATATATTGTTCAACAATTGATTATAAATATCTTTTTTGCGGCCTGATATTTCAGCCCCAAAGCTATCTAATAGTTCAAAGTTTGACTGACTTTCAATATCATCTAGCTTTTCACGCAAAACAAATTGCTCCATTAAAAAATCTGCATCATGAATAATATGTTGTTCCGTTGCCACATCAAAGCCTTGCAAAGATAGGAAATATTCAGCTGCTTTTATAGGATTTTTTAATACTTGATAAGCATCATTAATCATGGCTGATTTTTGAATAATCGCCATTTTTTCACTATCCGATGCCGTTGCAAAATTATCAGGGTGATACTGTCTTTGTAATTGTTGATATTGTAATGTTAACTGCTGCGTATCGACAGGTAATTGAATAGGTAGATGAAATAACTCAAAATAATTATTCACGCTTGATGCCTCAGTTAAACATTAAAGCTTTCGCCACAACCACACTCATTATGCGCATTAGGATTATTGAATTTAAAACCTTCATTTAATCCTTCTTTAACAAAATCAAGTTCAGTGCCATCAATATAGACTAAGCTTTTTTTATCCACGATAACTTTAACATTTTTGTCTACAAATACACTGTCATCGTCATTAATCGTATCAGCAAACTCTAAAACATAAGCCATACCCGAACAACCAGATGTTTTAACGCCTAATCTTAGACCGATGCCTTTTCCACGATTAGTTAAAAAAGCTTGAACACGATCAGCTGCACTAGTGGTTAATGTAATAGCCATTAACTTTGCCCTTTTTTAGTCTTATAGTCATCAATTGCCGCTTTGATTGCATCTTCAGCTAAAATTGAACAGTGAATTTTAACTGGCGGTAAAGCGAGTTCTTTAGCAATATCCGTATTTTTTATTGCTTGTGCTTCATCTAAAGATTTACCTTTAATCCATTCGGTAACTAACGAACTTGAAGCAATTGCGCTACCACAGCCATAAGTTTTAAATTTCGCATCTTCAATAATGCCATCATCATTCACTTTAATTTGAAGTCGCATGACATCGCCACAAGCTGGTGCACCAACCATACCACTACCAACATTCGGATCGTTTTGATCGAACGACCCGACATTGCGAGGGTTTTCGTAATGATCGACTACTTTTTCACTGTATGCCATAATTTACTCCTAATTTTAATGGGCTGACCATTTTATCTTTGATAAATCAACACCATCTTTAAACATTTCCCAAAGCGGAGATAAGTTTCTTAATTTATCAATAGAGTTTTTGATTAACTCAATAACATAATCCACTTCTTCTTCAGTACTAAATCGACCTAGTGAAAAACGGATTGAGCTATGTGCTAATTCATCATTGAGGCCTAGTGCCCGCAATACATAAGAAGGTTCTAAACTCGCTGACGTACAGGCAGAGCCAGAAGATACAGCCAAATCTTTTAATGCCATCATTAACGATTCACCTTCAATATAAGCAAAACTGACATTTAAAATATTTGGTGCACTGTGTTCTAAAGATCCATTTAGATAAACTTCTTCTATATCTTTTAAACCATTCCATAACCGATTTTTGAGTGCCAATAGACGTGGCATTTCAGTAGCCATTTCTTCTTTTGCTATCCGATATGCTTCACCCATACCAACAATTTGGTGCACAGGTAGCGTTCCAGAGCGCATGCCTCGTTCATGACCACCACCATGCATTTGGGCTTCGATACGAACACGTGGTTTACGTCTTACATACAGCCCACCGATACCTTTTGGACCATAGATTTTATGACCTGAAAAAGACATCAAGTCTACTTTCAATTTGGTTACATCAATCGGTAATTTACCAACAGCTTGGGTTGCATCCACGTGGAAAACAATGCCTCTTTCACGACACATTTCACCAATTTTTTCGATATCTTGTATGACGCCTGTTTCATTATTAACGTGCATGATTGATACCACTGTCGTATCACTACGCATTGCCGCTGCGAGTTTGTTTAAATCTAATATTCCATCAGATTCAGGTGCTAAATACGTTACTTCATAACCTTCTCGTTCTAGTTGGCGACAAGTATCAAGCACGGCTTTATGTTCAGTTTTACACGTAATAATATGTTTACCTTTAGCTTGATTAAAGTGTGCTGCACCTTTAATGGCTAAATTGTCCGCTTCAGTCGCGCCAGAAGTAAAAACGATTTCTCGTGAATCGGCACCAATAAGATCGGCTATTTGATTTCGTGCAATATCAACCGCTTCTTCAGCTTGCCAACCAAATTTATGAGAACGAGAGGCGGGGTTACCGAAAATACCATCCAAGGTTAGATACTGCATCATTTTTTCAGCAACTCTAGGATCGACAGGCGTTGTTGCTGCATAATCCATATAAATAGGTAGTTTCATTAAATACTCCCAATGACAAAATCTGTGTACAAATTTTATTGCTTAATTTATTGATATTAGATTGCTTTGTCGACTAGCCACTTCTTTAACTTCTTTATTATTGACTAATTCGCTTAAAGTGATACTTGTTAAAAACTCATCGATACGTTCACTTAGGTCATTCCACAAAGTGTGAGTTAAACATCTCACGCCACCTTGACATCCATCATGACCATAACATTTTGTTGCGTGAACCGTTTCATCGACGGCTTTAACAATTGAACTAATCGCAATTTGATCCATGCTTCGACTAAGCACATAGCCACCACCCGGCCCCCGAACACTAGAGACCAAACCATGTTTACGTAAACGGGCAAATAGTTGTTCAAGATAGGAAAGTGAGATTTGTTGACGTTCTGAGATATCTGCAAGTGATACGGGCCCTAAACCAGAATGTAATGCAATATCCAACATTGCAGTTACTGCATATCTCCCTTTTGATGTCAATTTCATTATTTATTCCCCTTTATATATGGAAGGTATTTTATATATCCTTCAATTTTAGTCAAGTATTTAGTTGACTATTTTAGTGGGAATTAAACCTTAAGTTCTTTCATCGACGAACAATGGTGAAATATGCTAATCTAGTAAACTAATTTGATATAGGAGTTGAGCAATGAAATCACTATTAAAGTGTATTTTAATAATAGGATTACTCTTTACTAAAAGTGCAATCGCGGTTAATACGCAGCAAGATTTACGAGCTAATTACAAAAAATGGCTTAACTCATATCAATCACTCAATCTTAATGAACAAACCGCTCTTTTAAAAGAGCTAAAAGATTACCCACTGTATCCTTATGCTGCAGTACAATATTTTCAAAAAAATATCAAAACGGTTTCCCCAGACATGGTGAGCAATTTTGTCACTCAGTATAGTAAATTTCCGTTAACAGCATCATTAAGTCAATCTTTCTTATCAGAATTGACCAATCGTCAAGATTGGGCTGCTATTGTTGACTTTCCTAAAGATAACTCAATTCAATCTAACTGCCGTTATCAATACGCTTTGTTACAACAGGGTAATCAATCTGTTATAGAGACAGTAGAATCATTGTGGCTAACAGGAAAAGAATTACCTTCTGCCTGTGATCCTCTTCTTAATGCATGGAAAGATGCAGGAAAACAAACAAACAATATCATTTTGTTACGAATTGAACTTGCCATAGAAGCGAATAATTTAAAATTAGCACGATATTTAATCAACCTATTAGATAATGACTATAAAACAACCAAAAGTAATTTATATGCTTTATTAGATAATCCGAAAAAATTAGAGGATTTCTCTAAAAATATTAAAACCAGCAATTTTACTAAAAAAATTGTATTGGCTTCTTTTCCTCGAGTAGTTAAAGCGGATATGAATTTTGCGCAAATACTATTGCAAAAACTGGTACAGCAGCAACATCTAAGCGAAACCGAACTCATTGCATTACAAAAAAATTTAGCAAACAGATTTTTCAGTGATTCTGCGACAAATGAGCAAATTAAATGGCGTGATGATTACATTTCCAAGTATCATGATACAACGTTAGTTGAAAAACGCATTCGTGTTGCGATTGATGAAAATAATTATAAAGATATTGCTTATTGGTTATCACAATTAACACCCGAAGATAAATTAAAAGAAGAATGGCAATATTGGCAAGCTCGCGTCTATTTAGACCAAAACAAAAAAAATGAAGCCAATACCATTTTGAAAAAATTATCGGCTAATCGTGGATTTTATGGCATGGTCAGCGCTCAATTGCTTAAGCAAAAATATTCTCTTAACAACCAATCCAGAAAAATTACGCAAGCCGAGATAGCAAATTTAAAATCTAAGTATGATAATCAAACTGTTATAAAACGAATTAAAGAATTACGTTTCTGGAAGAAGTTAACAGAATCAACACGCGAATGGCGCTTTATGTTGAATAATCACGTTGAAAATAATGAATATTTAGATTTAGCTCAATATGCTTATCATAAAGGTTGGGGAGATCTTAGTATCCAAGCAACAATATCTGGAAAACTTTGGAATAATTGGACAGAGCGCTTACCTATTATGTATGAAGATATATATAAACAGGCATTAAAAGGTAAAGAGATATCTCTTTCTTATGCGCTGGCTATATCTCGTCAAGAGAGCGCTTTTGATGCCACGATACAATCACCAGCTGGGGCAAAAGGTTTAATGCAATTAATGCCTGCGACAGCAAAAGAAACAGCAAAAAAAGTTAGCTCAATTAGTTATACATCAACATCTCAGCTATCTGATCCCATGACAAACATAGAATTAGGGACATATTTTCTTAATAATGTTTATCAACAAAATGCTAAAAATCGTATTTTGGCGTCAGCAGCCTATAATGCTGGACCAAGTCGAGTTAAACGATGGTTGAATAATAGTGATGGTAAACTTGATGCAGTAGCTTTTATTGAAAGTATTCCTTTTACTGAAACACGTAATTATGTTAAAAATGTTTTAGTTTATGATTATATTTATCAAAATTTGTTAGGTCAAAAAAGGCATAATATTTTTACCGCAAACGAATTTAACAGAACCTATTAATGGTGGGCATTATGAAAACTCAAGAATGGAAACAAACAGTTGAAATACTACACCAAGCATTTAATGATGGTTATTCACTGGATATATTTAAACTGCTGCTAACCGCAGATGAACGTGATGCTTTAATTACCCGAGTGAAAATAATTCACTCTTTACTTGATGGTTCAATAAATCAAAGACAGCTTAAAGAACAATTAGGTATTGGTATTGCCACTGTCACACGTGGATCAAACAGTTTGAAAGAAGCATCACCAGAATTTAGACAATGGTTAGAAAAAACATTGTTAAATTGATTATAATGCTAGGTTATTACAATTAGTCACAAGATTGAATACAGATAACAACTTAGAATTACTGCGAATTTTTCTTTAGAAGAACTTCATTTTCTGTTGCAACTGGCACACAATAATCGCATTCCATACGTTGGATATCTTTTGCCGTTTCAACCGTATTTTTATCACGGTTATGGTGAATTTCGATTAAACATCCAGAACGTAAATGAACTTTTAAAGCTGGCATCGCAGCTAAATGCACCTGAGAAATAAAATCTTTAAAGTTTTCTGGTGTGCCAATATATTTGAAACAAAGATACAGACCACCTTCGCTAACAAACTGTTCAATATACTCAAGATGATTATTGTGTTCTAACGCTATAGTATAAAGTAACTCTTGTTCATTAGCATTTTCTTTACTTTTCAAGATACGGTTAAAAGCATAAATTTTATCCGGCAGAATTTCATTTTTATGGGTATAACGAGAAAGATAATTGTGAAAAAATTGCCCTCGCAACTTATTTTCTTCCTCTAATAATTTACTTAAATTACAGTTATTTTTATAAGTAATACCCCAAAATGTCTGTTTTGGCATATTAACGAATTTGGGTTCGGGTAATGTAAGCTGAGTTTTATTAAGTTCAATTGCTGGCGTTAATCCTGTCGGATCCCAAAATTCAGCGCGTCGATAACTTGCTGGGGTTTCATTGAACTGTTTTTTAAAAGAACGGGTAAATGTTTGCTGAGAATCAAAACGATATTGCATGGCAATATCTAAAATCGGCTTACTCGTCATTCGTAAAGAAAGTGCAGCATAAGTTAACCTACGATGACGAATGTAAGTACCAAGTACCTGACCGGTTACTTCTTTAAACATACGTTGTAAATGCCACTTTGAATAACCTGATTTTTGAGCAACATGATCAATAGACAAAGGCTGCTCCAGATTTTTTTCAATCCAAACGATAAGATCTGAAATAATGCTGACTTGATTCATAAAACCCCATCATAAAGTGAACTGGCAGACATCATGCGATTATGACTTAATCTTAGCAATAAGCAAGATTTAAATCCAAATTATTTAGTTTTTCTTAACAAAAAGAGTGTGTTCCTGCTTGATGCTCAGTCACATCTTTTACGCCTGCAAGTTCAGGAAATTCCATTAATAATTGTTTTTCAATTCCTTCTTTCAACGTATAATCAACCATTGAACAACCGTTACAGCCCCCCCCAAATTGAAGGACAACATAATTGTCTTCCGTTAGTTCAATTAAACTTACCATACCGCCATGACTAGCAAGTTGAGGATTAATTTGAGTTTGAATCGTATAATTGACGCGTTCAATTAAAGGTGCATCATCGCTGACTTTTCTCATTTTGGAATTTGGCGCTTTTAACGTCAATTGCGAACCCAATTCATCAGTAACATAATCGATAACGGTTTCTTCTAAAAATGGTGCACTCATTTCATCAATGTATACCGAAAAATCTGCAAACTTTTCTTCTATATCACTATCTTCTACAGTATCAGCAGGACAATAAGAAACACCACACTCTGCACTTGGCGTACCAGGATTCATGACAAAGACACGAATTTGTGTATCTTGTGGTTGATTGGCTAGTAGTTTTTTGAAATGTTGCTGAGCTGATTCAGAAATGGTAATAATAGACATAACCCCTCACTTTTGATGCAATTAGGTAATAAACTAGCTAATTGATTTGTTGTAATAGTTGACTAACTATGTTGGTTATTATAGGGACTGTTTACAATTTTACAATACTGTGCGACATAAACAAATCACTTGAATATTCATTGCCCCGCATTTTTTTAGCTGCTGACTAACAGCATTTATTGTATTTCCCGTAGTGACAATATCATCAATAAGCATCACCGATTTTTGAGAAAGATTTTTTCGACATTCATAAAGTGTTTCTACATTTTGTTTACGTTCTTTTAATGAAAGCTTTTTCTGATCTATTGCTCGTTGATGTCGATAGAGTAAATGAGGATAAAAATCACAATTTAACCATTTCGCTATCACTTTTGCCAACAATTCTGCTTGATTAAATCCTCTTGACCAATAACGTATATGATGTAATGGAACGCAAGTGACTAAATCCGGTTTTATGATTTCATTTGCAAGTCGTTTTTTATACCATGTTAAAAACATTAATCTTGCCAGTGCCAATGTCAGTTCCGTTTTATGATAAAACTTTAATTGCTGAATTAATTTTTTTAACGGATTAATGTATTCGCTAGTCGCAATTAATGTATCCCAGTAGGGTTTATTTTCAAGACAACGATAACAAATCTGAGTGGATAAAGAATGCGGTAAACAACATTGCGGACATACCTTGTTTAATTTCGGTATGTTTTTTGAACATTGATAACAAATTCCATGATGTGCCAAATATAATGGCATATTGCATAAGAAGCAACGCATAATTCTCCAACTTTAAAAATAATGTCATCCAAAAATTTAAAACAATCATTTAATAAAGGATAAAACGTCAATACTAAGAGTTTGTTTTCAGACCATCGCATATCGTTCAAAAAATACTTTTTTCAGCCATAAAAATAGTACTCAAATGCAAAAACTTACTTATAATATCTTGTTTAACATGTTGAAAAATATTAAATAAACAATAACTCGAACTATTTCACAAAATTTTTTTGTATTTTGCACAATTGTTATTTAAATAAATTTTATATTCGGTATAATCAACAAACAAATGGACTAAGGAACAAATATAATGAATAAAATCAGATCATTAATCATCGCATTGTGCTTAATTTTACTTTCACCCATTGCATTAGCAGATACAAAAGTATTGTTGCAAACCAGTATGGGGGATATTGAAATTGAATTAGACAATGAGCATGCACCAATTACGACCAAAAACTTTCTTGATTATGTTAAAAGTGGTTTCTATGAAAACACCACTTTTCATCGTGTGATCCCTAATTTTATGATTCAAGGTGGTGGAGCAGACGGTGAATTAAAATTTAAAGAAACAAATGCCCCAATTAAAAACGAAGCAGATAATGGATTAAAAAATGTGCGTGGTACGATCGCAATGGCCAGAACCGGAGTCATCGATAGTGCAACGAGCCAATTTTTTATTAATGTTGTCGATAATCATTTTCTCAACCACGATCCATCCAAAGATTATGGTTACGCAGTATTTGGAAAAGTGATAAAAGGAATGGATGTTGTTGATAAAATTGTCAATGTGCCAACTAAACGGATGGGCCCACATCAAAATGTACCGATTGAGCCAATTTATATTAAAAAAGCAATTATCATAACAGAATAAATGATTTTATTTATTCTACTTCATTTATTCAAAAGAACTGTCTTAATGATCTAAGACAGTTCAGTTTTAACATATTTTAATTAGTTCTATTTGTTTTATATTATCGCAAGCTTTTATTATCACAAGCTTCATCTATGCCAAGACTACAGGCTTTCTTAAAGTACTTAATGGCTAACAGTCTATTTTTTTCTACTCCTTCACCATTGTAATACATGACACCTAAATTATTTAACGCTTCTGGCGAATCTTGCTCCGCTGCTTTCTTATACCAGAACACAGCTGTTTCTTTATTTTTTTCGACACCTTCCCCTTCATCATACATTATCGCTAAATTATATTGAGCATCAACTAAACCTTGTTCGGCAGCTTTTTTATACCAATAAACAGCCTTTTGATCATCTTCTTCAACACCTTCACCTTCATCATACATTAGTGCTAAATAATATTGTGCCTGATCATATCCTTGTTCTGCTGATTTAGTTACCCAATGTAATACCTTATCGAAATCTCCCTCAACGCCCAAACCTTCCTCATAAGCTTGAGCCAAATAAAATTGAGCTTTTTTATCACCTTGTTCGGCTTCTTTTTGGCAAGCATCAAAAGCTTTATCATACTCTTCTGAATTCCAATATTTCTCACACTCGCCAGCGTAGGTTGCATTTGAAAACAATACTGTTAACAAAATAAAAAATACTTTTTTCATATCTTTCCTTATATCTCTAAATTATAAACATTTGACAAATTTTAAACTCTGCCTATTGTAGGAAAAAAACTCAAATTAGCAATAACAAAAATTATTAAGAATTATTAAACTAATCGGTTTTAATAAATAGATATTACATCCCTTAACAATGAATCATGCTTTTTTTAATTTACTCAATAAGTGAGCAATAGTTCTGACCCCAACACCTGTTGCTCCCGTTGCCCATAATGCAGTTGCACTTTTACGGAAAGTGGCTGAGCAATCGATATGTAACCAGTTTTGATGATAATTTTTGATAAAATGTGATAAAAATGCCGCTGCAGTACTTGCCCCTGCTGTGTTAGGTAATCCAGAATTGGACATGTCTGCAAAGGATGAAGGAAATTGAGAGCGATGAAATTCGGCTAACGGTAAACGCCAAAATGCTTCATGCTCAATATCGCTACTTGCCAATAACAATTGAGCAAATTTATCATCAAATGAAAGTAGTGATTGATAATCATTACCCACCGCAATTTTTGCTGCACCCGTCAATGTTGCACAATCGATAATATAATGTGGTTTATCATTATCGGCACAAATTAACCCATCGGCTAACACTAAACGACCTTCAGCATCGGTATTATCAATTTCAACTGTTTTACCATTACGATAACAAATAATATCCCCTAGTTTAAAAGCGCTACCACTCACTAAGTTATCTGCACAACATAGATAAAGTTTAATACGGTGATTTATGCCTCGTGCAATAGCAAGCGCTAATGCACCAGCGACTAGCGCTGCTCCTCCCATATCTGAGCGCATCGACTCCATAAAACTACTTGGTTTTAAACTATAACCACCAGAATCAAATGTGATCCCTTTACCCACTAAACAAGCAGTAATCGGTGTTGTTGGATTTTTACCCGGATTATAATCAAGTTCAAGTAGCGCTGCCGGTCTATCTGAACCTTTGCCAACAGTATAGATCCCCATATAATCATGCTCTTTTAATGCTTCGCCTGAAATAATTTTGTATGTTACGTCTGTCGAATATTGACTGATGAGTTTGGCACTTTGCGTAGCTAATTCAAGTGGGCTCAATGTTTCCGCTTGCTGGTTAACAATATCTCGACACCAATCAATAATGGCCAGACGATGTGTTAATTCTGCCTTATCTTTGCTATCCAGCTTTGCCCAAGTGACTTTATTGTTGTTTTTTGCATTACGATAACCCAACCAAAAATGCCAACAAGCTTCTAAATCCCATCCTTGACCACTAAGTTTAACCGATTTAATACCTTGATTATCGAGTTTACGCCCTGCACGTTGAATTGCCCCTAAACGATGCTCAGTTTTATAATGAATGGTAATTGATTCATCTGAAAAACTCAGTAGTGCATCTTTACCCCATTGCGAGGGTGCAGGTTTTTCAGAAAGTAAAATAGATAACATCGACATAAGCAGAACTCCAATTATTGATAAAAATAAAACAATGGCTTAATTCTAATCAGAAACATGCTAATATAGCAAGCAGGTTAAGAATAAATAAGGATTCGTTATGACATCTGCTGTACCAATAAAAAATGGAATTAATTTTCGTGATTTAGGTGGAATTAAAACACAAGATGGACGTCAAATACGTAAAGGAAAATTATATCGTGCAGGTGAATTTTCACGTATTAGCGAACAAGAAAAAGACTTCTTAGCGAATGAATTAAAATTACACTACATTTTAGACTATCGAGATCCGAACGAAATCAATCGCTATCCCGACAATTTATGGCGTCATGCCAACTATATTAATGTACCGGCAAATCCATTAAGTGATGAAGTGACAGCCAGTTTAACCTCAGAAATTGAAGATGATATTTTTACCATTAAAAAAACGTCACCCTTTGATTTTATGATCAAACTTTATCAATTATTACCTTTCAATAATCCTGCTTATCAAAAACTCACTGACATTTTATTAAATGGTAATGGGCAGCCCTTAGTTCAGCATTGTGCTGTCGGCAAGGATAGAACGGGCATTGGTGTCGCTTTAACACTGTTTTCATTAGGCGTGAGTGAAGACGTTGTCATGCAAGACTATCTACTTACCGAACAATTATTAAAAGATTTTCGTGACACTATTCTTAACCAGAATAAAAACCAATTAACGGCAACCGAACTTGAAAATCAAAAAGTGATTTTTGCTGCTAAAGAAGCATACCTAACCGCCGCAATAACGGCAATTAAACAGCGTTATCAGACTATTGATAATTGGTTAACTCAGGAATATCAATTAGATAATAACAAAAGAAAGGTACTTCAAGACCTTTATCTAATTTAGACAATATCAACGATATAGATAGTTAATCTATACATAAATAATAATCACATCAACGATGTTATCGATTGAAATGTGAAGTCATAAAATAGCAATGTGAGGAAATAAAAATGTTAACCGATCAAATGGTCAAAAAGCTTAATGAGCAATTAAATTTAGAGTTTTACTCTTCAAATCTGTACCTACAAATGAGTGCTTGGTGTGATGACCAAAATTTTCCATCTTTCGGAAAGTTTTTAAGAGATCATGCGGGTGAAGAACGCCAACATATGGAGCGTTTATTTGATTATGTTTTAGATTGTGGCTCCTTAGCTTTAATTGGCAAAATTGAAGCCCCTGAATCACAATATCCTTCTTTACTTGAATTATTTAAAGTGGCTTATCAGCACGAGCTTAAAATTACCAAAGCAATTAATGCGCTGGTTGATTATGCGTTAACACAGAAAGATTTTTCGACATTTAACTTTTTACAATGGTATGTTTCTGAACAACATGAAGAAGAAAAACTCTTCAAAAGCATTGTCGATAAACTAGAATTAGTCGGTGAAAATAAGCGTGACCTATTCTTTATGGATAAAGATTTTAACAAAACGTTAAGTGAATCAGGTTTATTAACGACCAACGAATAATTAATACAACATGTTAATCTGCTTCATTTTTTGATGTGGCAGATTAGCGTCTTTAACGTTGTAAGATAAACCTTGTTATCGGCACACTACTATTGACCGCCAAATGGACATCATCAATCTGCTGATATTGATAATAAAAATGACTTGCAAAAGGAGCATGAATCAATTGGTGATTAAGGTCAATTTTCACAGATTTCATTTGCCAAACACCTTTCGCATACAGCTTTAAAGCAGACTCTTTTAACGTCCATAATTGCCAAAAAGCCGATAATGTATCGGTTTGCGCTATCATCCATTGATATTCATCATCATCAAAAAAGTTTTCTGCTACTTTTAAATAGTGTTTACGCTGGCGAGCCAGTTCAATATCTAAACCTACTTTACCGTTTAAAGATATCGCGACAGCTACCCTATCTTGGCTATGGCTGATATTAAAATCGGGAAGAGTTTGATCTAAAAAACATGGGCGACTATTTTCACCGATTACGATTGTTGGCAAGGTAGAGCAATGGCAATAATGATTAAGCAAATCTGCTAATATCGAACGACAGATTAAAAACTGTTTTTTACGTTGCCCATTCATCTGATTGGCATCGTTGATAATTTTCTCTGATAACAACGCATAATTAATTGTCGCCGTATTTAAATTGGCAAGTTGGACGATTAGCATAATTGAAAAGCCAGTATTCATAAAAATTATTTTTTACTATTTTAACAGCATGCTATGCTAACTGTTATTAAAATTTCTCAGATAGCTAAGGATACATCATGTCATTACAAACCAAATTAGTGAATGCTGGTCGCAAAAAACGCTATACCCAAGGCGCTGTAAATTCGGTAATTCAGCGTGCTTCTTCATTAGTCTTCGATACTGTCGCTGCCAAAAAAGAAGCAACAGAAAATCGAGCCAAAGGGGCACTATTCTATGGGCGCCGAGGCACATTAACCCACTTTTCACTTCAAGATGCCATGATTGAAATTGAAGACGGAGCCGGATGTTATCTTTATCCATGTGGTGCAGCTGCAATTGCTAATGCCATTTTAGCTTTTGTAAAAACCGGGGATCATATCCTTGTATCCGAAGCCAGCTACGAACCAACTCAAGAATTTTGTAATCATATTTTAAAGGATCTTGGCGTCGAAACCGATTACTTTTCACCTTTAGTTGGTCGCTATATCACTAACCATATTAAACCGAATACCAAAGTCGTATTTTTAGAATCGCCAAGCTCCATTACCATGGAAGTGCATGATGTACCGGCCATCGTTAAAGCGATTCGCCATGTAAATCCTGATATTATCATTATGATGGATACGACTTGGGCTGCTGGTGTATTATTTAAAGCCTTAGATCATGATATTGATATCTCAATTCAGGCAGGCACAAAATATTTAATTGGTCATTCTGATGCAATGTTAGGTACCGCGGTTGCTAATGAAAGATGCTGGGATAGACTACGAGAACGTTCTTATTTAATGGGACAAATGTGCGATGCCGATACAGCTTATATGGCAGCACGAGGGTTACGCACCTTAGCTATCAGATTAAAACAACATCATGAAAGTGGATTAAAAATAGCAAAATGGTTGGCTAATCACCCGCAAGTTGCAACAGTGAATCACCCAGCATTAGAAAGTTGTAAAGGACATGAATTTTTTAAGCGTGATTTTACGGGAGCAAGTGGACTATTTTCTTTTATACTTCATGATCGCCTAAGTGATGTTCAACTTTCCGATTTTCTGGATAATTTAACCCATTTCTCTATGGCTTATTCATGGGGCGGATTTGAGTCATTAATTTTAGCCAATCAACCGGAAGAACTAGCTAAAATTAGACCTGTTTCGGGTATTAGTTTTACAGGCACACTCATCCGATTACATATCGGTCTTGAAGATCCTGAAGATTTAATTGCGGATCTTGCTGCTGGTTTAGAAAGAATCAATCAGCATAATCATAAAGCAAATGCACTACAAAGCTTAGTATAATCAGGAAAAACATGGATAATCAAAGTCAAGTAATGATTGATCAAACCATCACACAGACCATTTCAACATGTTTAAAAAAACACCGTAAGCTATTGGTAGCTTATAGTGGCGGGGTTGATTCAAGTGTATTGATACATGCACTAGTCAAATTGAAACAGCAACAAGCTGATTTAGCAGTACGAGCCATTTATATTCATCATGGTTTAAGTCAAAATGCAGATAATTGGGCAAGCCATTGCCAACAACAATGCCAACAATGGGAAATCCCTTTTATTATTGAAAAGGTTAAGCTTGATATCTCGGCAGGCAATATTGAAGAACAAGCTCGAAATGCTCGTTATCAAGCAATTTATCGTCATTTGAAAAGCGATGAAATGCTATGCACAGCACAACATCTTGATGACCAATGCGAAACGTTTTTGTTAGCTTTAAAAAGAGGAAGTGGCCCGTCTGGATTATCAGCTATGCCCGTTGAAAGCCATCAACACCTTCGACCGTTACTCACTATTTCACGTAAACAAATAGAAGCGTATGCCAATTGGCATCAATTAACTTGGATAGAAGATGAAAGTAATCAAGATGACCATTATGATCGCAATTTTCTTAGATTAAATGTTTTGCCAATTATTGATCAACGTTGGCCTCAGTTTTCACAAATGGTTGCCCGAAGTGCATCGCTTTGCCAACAACAAGAAGCTTTAATTAACGAGCTGTTAATTAACGATTTTCATCAAGTATTAACCCAGCAAGGTCAGCTACGCTTGTTGCCATTACGCGATTATTCAGAATATAAACGCAATGCCATTTTACGCATGTGGCTACGACATCAACACGTTATGATGCCTAGCCAAAAACAACTAGCACTTATTTGGCAAACCGTTGTTCAAGCAAAGAACGATGCTAATCCGCAATTCGTTTTACACCATAAGCAAATTCGCCGTTATCAAAATTTACTTTATCTATTGCCACTTTATAAAGATACTGAACAACAAGTCATAAATTGGGATCTGACTTCGCCTTTAGTTTTACCTGATCATATCGGTGAGTTACATGCTCTTTATCAAGATGATTTAACGTGTCGTCTACCGAACAGAGACGAACATGTTACCGTACGCTTTCATGCTCAAGGACAACTTCAAATCGTTAATCGTCAAGGCTCAAGAGCAATCAAAAAACTATGGCAAGAACACCATATTCCACCTTGGATGCGAACACGCATCCCTTTGATATATTATAATGAACAACTTATTTGCGCTGTCGGTGTGTTTGTGACTGAGCAAGGAAAAGGATCACAAATTGATTTTCGTGTCACTTAGGAAATAAGCCACTTGCTCATTATCAATCAGCTATCAAATCATTAAGGGACACCATCCATTGCCCCTTAAGTTAAAGGTTAACAAGCTAATTTTATTTTGCTTCTGCTCTTGGCTTCCAGCGTTTTAGTAATAATGCATTAGTCACCACACTAACACTACTTAAAGCCATAGCAGCGCCAGCAATCATTGGGTTTAAAAAACCAAATGCCGCTAATGGAATACCAATTAAATTATAGAAAAACGCCCAAAATAAGTTTTGTTTGATCTTATTATATGTTCGACGAGAAATATCAATAGCATCAGCGATAAGGTATAAATTACCTCGCATTAAGGTAATACTTGCCGTATGCATTGCCACATCAGTACCTGTTCCCATGGCAATGCCGATATCAGCGGCCGCCAACGCTGGCGCATCATTAATGCCATCCCCTACCATTGCTACTTGATTATTCGTATTGGTATGGCTCTCTTTTTGCAATTGATAAATATAGTTGGCTTTATCTTGGGGTAACACTTCGGCTATCACTTTATCTAAATTTAATTGTTGACCCACATAATTTGCCGCTTGTTGATTATCACCAGTTAGCATGACAGTGTTAACATGCAATTGATGTAATGCATCAATTGCATTTCTCGCTTCAGGTTTAATCACATCAGCAAAGCCAAATAAAGCAAGTATCACGACACTATCTTCAGCTTGTTGTTTAGCCAAAAATGAAATAGTGTACCCTTTACTGGTTAGCTCATCTATTTTATCATCCATGTTTACAAAATAGGCGTTTAACGATTTCATCCAACGCAAACTTCCTAAATAGTATTCGGTATTATCAATCGTTGCCATGACGCCCGATCCTGTTACTGATGTGATATTTTTCGCATAATCATACTTTTTAGCTTTAGATAACATAGCTTTTGCTAATGGATGTTCACTACCAGCTTGCATCGATGCAGCAAGTGACAAAATCTGATCGGGTGTTTCAGTTCCAACGACATCGATTTCCACCAAGTCAGGTTTACCTTCTGTTAAGGTGCCTGTTTTATCAAATGCGACAGTGTTAACATTATGCAAGGTTTCTAAAGCTTCAGCATCTTTAATCAAAATACCTTGACGTGCAGCCACACCCGTGCCAACCATAATCGCTGTGGGTGTTGCCAATCCTAAAGCACATGGGCAAGCAATCACCAATACAGCAACGGCATGAAGTAATGCTTGTTGCCAATCATGATAAATAATTCCCCAAGCCAATAAGGTAATCAAAGCAATGATCAAAATGACTGGGACAAAAATTGCGCTGATACGATCGACAATTCGCTGAATAGGTGCTTTTTTAGCCTGTGCAGATTCGACCATTTCAATAATTTTAGACAGTTTTGAATCAGATTGGATAGCGGTAGTTTTGACGATTATCAGTCCTTCACCATTAATGGTGCCACCCGTGACCACATCATTAACAGTTTTATTAACTGGAAAACTTTCTCCGGTTAACATCGATTCATCACTACTGGATGTGCCTTCCATAATAATACCGTCAACTGGAATACGTTCACCGGGTTTAATCACGACAATATCGTTCACTTTAACTTGGCTAATCGGTAAACTAATTTCGTGATCCCCTTGTCTGACTAATGCGACTTCAGGTCTTAATGCTGAAAGTGCTTCGATCGCTTGTGTGGTTTGATGTTTCGCTCTTGACTCTAACCATTTACCCACTAAGATTAAAGTTATAATTACAACAGATGATTCGAAATAGAGATGATCATAATGCCCTGTAATTAATTGATATAACGATAAACCATAAGCTGCACTGGTACCTATAGCCACTAATAAATCCATATTACCAGTGAAAGCTTTTAAAGCACTAAAACCACTTCGGTAAAATTTAGCACCAAGACCGAATTGAACAATCGAAGCCAGAATAAATTGTAACCATGCAGGCATCATTAAATGGAAACCAAATGGCTCTAATAACATTGGTAAAACAAAAGGAATAGCGAATAAAATGGACACCACAATCGGCCAAAGTGATGCTTGTTTTTCAGTATCTTTTGCATGTGTTTGCTGATCCGTCATTTTCACCGCATGATAACCTGCTTTATCTACCGCTGACATCAGTGTTGCTAAATTAACATTTGAATTTGCTTTAACGGTTGCTTTTTCAGTTGCTAGATTCACGCTAACATCAATTACTCCATCAACCTTTTTAATCGCCTTTTCAACACGACTAACGCATGATGCGCAGCTCATATCTTCAACATAAAAATTATATTCAACTGTTTTCATTTGACGCATCCTTTGGTGAGAGGGTTGTTAAGATTAAAAAACGTTCTCAACAAATTTTTTTGATTACTTAACAAATATTTTAATACTAATTATTCGAATAACAAGAATGCACTTTTTTGATATATACTATCCAAAAAGATACTATTGAGGCATTAAGTGAAAAATCATTTAGTTAAAACCTATAACAACGAGCAAAGCTTGGAATCTGTTATTCACTGTCCGGTTGAAACAACAATCAATATGATTGGAGGTAAATATAAATCATTAATTTTATGGAAACTGATGACAAACAAAACATTAAGATTTTCTCAGTTACAAAAAGAAATTCCTTGCGCCACACCAAAAATGTTAACTCAGCAGTTACGTGAACTCGAATCCAATCAATTAATCAACCGAAAAGTGTTTCCTGTCGTCCCACCAAAAGTAGAATATTCCTTAACAGATTTTGGCAAAAGTATTAAACCTGTACTAGAAGCAATGTATCAATGGGGAAGCCATTGTTTAAATCGCCAAGGACTAAAGATCAATTGTACAATGGCAGCAATAGCTGACCAAACTAAACAATAATTATTTTAATACAAGATGCTTTGCATCAATTACTTTTCCTTAGTGATCAAAAAGACAAACAATAAATAAGAGGAAACAGCGTTATTACAACGCTGTTCATAATAGAAATTAATTACGTAATTTTTCTGGCCAATCGTTTTGAGTAGACACTAATAAATCTTTCACAACTCGTGGATTACCAGCCACAACATTACCAGATACCATATAATTATTACCACCGGCAAAATCGGTAATGACACCACCAGCTTCACGTAAGATGAGTTCACCTGCCGCAATATCCCAAGGTTTTAAACCGATTTCGAAAAATCCATCTAAACGACCTGCTGCCACATAAGCCAAATCTAATGCTGCTGAACCAGTGCGACGAAAATCACCGCATTTAGTAAATAATTTTTGTAAAACTGCAAAATAGCTATCGCTATATTGTTTCGCTTTAAATGGAAATGCGGTTGCCAGTATACTTCCATTTAAATCTTTAGCATTACTGACACGAATACGATAGCCATTTAGCTGAGCACCCTTACCACGTGCAGCAGTATACAATTCATTGCTCATTGGATTATAAACCACTGCCACTTCGGTTTTACCTTTGACTCGAGCAGCAATAGACACAGCAAAATGTGGGATATTCTTAATAAAATTGGTGGTACCATCAATTGGGTCGATTATCCACTGCGTATCGGCATCGCTACCTTTAGCAAGACCACTTTCTTCAGCGATAATAGTATGATCTGGATACGCTTTTTTAATTGTTTCAATAATTAAAGCTTCAGCAGCACGATCTGCATTGGTTGCAAAATCGTTAGCACCTTTAGTATCAATTTCGATTGAACTAGGATTTTCATAAGCCTTAATGGCAACATTACCTGCTTTGCGAGCAGCACGAATAGCAATATTAAGCATCGGATGCATAATTTTCTTCCAATTGATGATGTTAAAGAACGGGTTGTTTTGGCAAACTTTAAAAGTGATACCAAAATTTACGGCATAGTATAAAGGTTTTATAAGCTTATTGCCAGATTATGTTGGGAATGTCAGCGATATTATTGATTTTGAGAAAAATAACGCAACATCCCAAATTCACCGCATTAAATAATGTTTTGATACGTTAATAATTTATCAAAGAGACTAGCTGCTACATAAATAATTCCTATCAACACATTATTCACTTATCACTAACATTATTTTTGATTTTTCACCGTATGCATTGCTAAATAATTTTCACATATTACAAACTTATTTAATAAAACTTTATTAAAAGACGATACTTATAAACCATTATCGATGTAATTTGATACAATATATTTGCTATAAATTGTTATAAATAGGAAAAAATGGATGAAGAAATTAATATTGATTCTATGTTTATTTTTTTCAGTGAACACCCCCATTTTCGCTGATGAAAATCAAGAACTTAATTATAAGGATGAGTACAGAAAAGCCACTATCCAAAATGATGCAGAAGCACAATTTCATGTAGGTTATATGTATGAAAAAGGCATTGAAGTTGAGCAAAGTTATACCAAAGCAGCTCAATGGTATGAAAAAGCCGTAAAACAAAATAATGAAAATGCCTCAGTTTATTTAGGTTCCTTATATTTGAATGGTTTAGGCGTCACTCAAAATTTAGATAAAGCAAAAAAACTGATTGAAAAAGGCGCATTGAACGGTAACAGTAGTGGCGAGTTTTATATGGGGCTTTTTTATGATTTAATTGCTCAAAAGCCAAGAGCAAAAGGAATCGAATCCAATTTAAAAAATGACGCAATCAATCAAAATTATATCATGGCTAGAAAGTGGTATGATAAAGCATTAAAGCATGGAGAACCAGCTGCTGCCGGAAATCTTGGTGTTTTGTATGAAGCTGGAAGAGGTGTCAAACAAGATGACGTCAAAGCAAGAAAGTATTATGAACAAGCCGTAAAAGGAAATGCCATTGTTTCAAATAATAATTTGGCTAACTTTTATTATCTTGGAAAAGGTGGATTGAAACAAGATTACGTAAAAGGTAGAAAATTAGATGAAAAAGCAGCGAAAAAAGGTTACGTTGAGTCACAATTCAAATTAGGTTGGCTATATTTTAACGGAAACGGCGTTAAACAAGATTATCGGCAAGCCAAAAAATGGTTTGAACTGGCTGCTGAGCAAAATCATGGTGAATCACAATACTATTTAGGTCTTATTTATCAACAAGGACTGGGACGAGAAAAAGACATTAACACAGCTAAACATTATTTTAAGCTGTCTTGTCAAAATACTGGCGATGAAGACGCCTGCCAATTACAATAATCACACGTTGTATTGTCATTGAGTCGATAAAATCACCTTGATTTTTCTCTTCATCAGTCGTTATCGTTAAGGTGATTTTGTCCTACTTTAAGTACAAAATAAAAGAATATTTATCATGATTGACCAACAGCAATTTGTGAGCAATAGAATTAATATTCTGGCAATTTTCCATGACAGTTAGTTAATCTATTTAATCCTCACTATTGTTACTTTTTTCATCGCATACTTGGCTTTCTAGTCGCTTTAAATTGGGAATTATTGCATAATACACGACGTATAAATTACCGAACTTAACTTAGGAATTATTATGGAACTTCTTTGTCCAGCAGGTTCATTGCCATCACTAAAAATAGCCATCGATAATGGTGCTGATGCCGTTTATATTGGTTTAAAAGATGATACTAATGCGCGTCATTTTGCTGGTTTAAATTTCAATGAGAAGCGATTAATTGAAGCCGCTGATTATGTACATAAACGTGGTAAAAAATTGCATATTGCGATAAATACTTTTGCACATCCTGAAAATTTTCAGCGTTGGCAACATGCAGTTGATACCGCGGCTAACATTGGTGCTGATGCGTTAATTATTGCTGATCTTGCTATGCTTGATTATGCTGCCGAAAAGTACCCTAATCTTGAACGCCATGTTTCCGTTCAAGCCTCTTCAACCAATGAAGAGTCAATTAAGTTTTATTATAATAATTTTCAGGTTCATCGTATTGTATTGCCACGTGTTCTGTCGATGCATCAAGTTAAACAGTTATCAAAAGTTTCTCCCGTCCCTTTAGAAGTTTTTGCCTTTGGTAGTTTATGTATAATGGCTGAAGGTCGTTGCTATTTATCGTCTTATTTAACAGGTGAATCACCTAATACCGTTGGGGCATGTTCTCCGGCTAAATTTGTGCGATGGGAAGAGACCGACAAAGGTCTTGAATCTCGTTTGAATAACGTATTGATTGATTGTCATAAAAAAGGTGAAAATGCCGGTTATCCAACCCTATGTAAAGGACGTTATTTTGTTGGAGAACAGCTTTATCATCCAATTGAAGAACCAACCAGTTTAAATACCATTGAGCTATTACCCGAGTTATTTGCTGCCAATATTGCATCGGTCAAAATTGAAGGACGTCAACGCAGTCCAGCTTATGTTGAGCAAGTAACCAAAGTATGGCGACAAGCAATTGACCGTTATAAAGCAAACCCACAATCATTTCAAGCTGAACAACATTGGATGGATACATTAGGCTCTGTGTCGGAAGGAACACAAACGACATTGGGTGCTTATCACCGTAAATGGCAATAATGAGTATTTTAGACTTTAAATTCATATTATTGGAAAAGACACTTATTAAAAATAAAGTGGCATTACTTTAATTTATATTGTTGAATTTATTTAATAAAATATCATTTTAAATGATTTGATAAATGATCTAACATAAATCAATATAGTGAGCAAAACTATGAAATATGCATTAGGCCCAGTGCTTTATTATTGGCCTAAAACCGAAACAGAAACTTTTTATCATGCGGCAAAAGAAAGTGAAGCCGATATTATTTATATGGGCGAAACAGTTTGTACTAAACGCCGTGAAATGAAAGTCCCTAACTGGCTTGAATTAGCTAAAGAAGTCGCTAAATCAGGTAAACAAGTTGTGCTTTCAACGTTGGCTTTGCTTGAAGCTCCATCTGAATTAAATGAATTAAGATTACTCGTTAATAATGGCGATTTTTTAATTGAAGCCAATGATTTAGCTGCAATTAATATCGCTCAAGAAAATAAATTGCCTTTTGTTGCCGGCCCTGCGATTAATTGCTATAACGCTTACACATTAAAATTATTACAAAAACAAGGTATGGTACGTTGGTGCATGCCCGTTGAGCTTTCTCGGGATTGGTTAGCAAATGTACTAAATCAATTTGATAGTCTCAATATCGAGCGAAATTTTGACGTTGAAGTTTTCAGTTACGGTTACCTGCCGTTAGCCTATTCAGCTCGTTGTTTTACGGCACGTTCAGAAGATAAACCCAAAGATAAATGCGAAACATGTTGTATCAAATACCCTGTTGGGCGTGAAGTGTTTTCACAAGAACAACAAAAAGTGTTTGTTCTAAATGGGATCCAAACACAAAGCGGTTATTGCTATAATTTAGGTAATCAACTCAAAGAGATGAAAGGATTAGTTGATATTGTTCGTATTTCACCACTTGGGTTGGAAACATTGGATATTGTGAAACAGTTTAGAGCGAACGAAGAAGGATTAAATCCGCTACATATAGAGCATAAACGAGACTGTAATGGGTATTGGAATGGGATTGCAGGACTTGAACTTAACCAGTAAAAAGTTTTCTCATCAAAAGTTTAGAGCAGAATTTCCTGCTCTGAACAATGAAAACGTGTATCTTGATTCAGCCGCAACCTCACTCAAGCCCCAAGCGATGATCGATGCGACACTGGAATATTATGCACACAATACTGCAACTGTTAAACGCAGTTTGCACCCTAATGCCTTACAAGTGACTGAAATAATAAATCAAGCTCGGCAAAATGTCGCAGATTGGATTAACGCTTCAACCAGCAGTGAAATTATTTGGACAAGTGGTACGACCGAATCCATTAATCTTATTGCGCAAAGCTACGCTCGACCTTTGCTAAAAGCTGGTGATGAGATTATTGTCAGTGAATTAGAGCACCATAGCAATTTATTGCCATGGCTAATTGTTGCAGAGCAAACGGGTGCCAAAGTAATAAAATGGTCATCGGTCATTGATGATCTGACTTCACTTCTATCCGAACGCACAAAAATTGTCGCCATTACACAAATGTCCAATGTGACAGGATCTTGTCCGGATTTAGCAGCGATTAGCCAAATCGTTCACCAATATAATGCCATTTTAGTGGTGGATGGTGCTCAAGGTATTGTTCATCATCCCATTGATGTTGATAAACTTAATATTGATTTTTATGCATTTTCAGCGCATAAATTATATGGTCCAACAGGACTCGGTGTATTATATGGTAAACAAATTTTGCTTGAGACTATGCCCGTTTGGCATGGTGGAGGTAAAATGCTAAAAAGTGTCTCTTTCGATCACTTTATACCTGAGCAACATCCGTATAAATTTGAAGCAGGCACACCCAATATCGCCGGAATGCTAGGCTTTAATGCAACGTTTGAATGGCTAAAACGTTGGGATTTTAATCAAGCACAAATATATACCGAACAATTAGCCGATTATGCAAAATCACAACTTAGTAAACTAACCAATATTCAATTTTACAGTGTAAATAATAGTTCAATCATCACATTTAATATCCACAATATTCATCATAATGATATTGCTATCTTATTAAGTGAACAAAACATTGCAATACGCACTGGTGAACTTTGTGCTCAACCATTAATGCAAAAGCTAGGTTGCCAAGGTGTCATTCGTCTTTCTTTGATGCCTTATAATAACAAACTCGATATCGATCGTTTTATAAATGCATTACAACATGCAATACAAATCTTGGATTAATTGTATTATCACCAGCTTTTGTTAACTTTAAATATTTATCATTATGTAAACGACAAATAGGTCTATATTATGCTATCACAGCAAACATTAACGGAATTATTATTGAAGCAACAAAACTGGCAAGATCGTTATCGGCAAATCATTGCGTTATCAAAACAATTGCCTGATTTTCCAGCCGATTTAAAAACGGATAATAACCAAGTCAATGGTTGTGAAAATCGAGTTTGGCTTACTTTTCAAAAACAAGCTGATGATACTTTTGTTTTTCAAGGTGATAGTGAGGGTCGAATTGTTAAAGGGTTACTCGCAATTTTACTTATCATTGCAAATCATAAAACAGCGAAGCAAATTCAGGCTATCGATTTTCAGTTTGAATTAAGTAAACTTAAAATTACCGACGAGCTTAGTCAATCTCGCCTAAAAGGATTAGATAAATTAATAGAGCGAATTCAATCAGTTAATTAGAATAATAAAAGGGCGAAATATCTTTCCGCCCTTTCATCGATTTCACTTTTTACTTATCTAAATAAGTAAAAAGTGTGATAACTTTTTTAACACCAGCTACTTTACTGGCAACAACTGCAGCAGCTTTACCCTCTTCAGGTTTGACAATACCAATTAAAAAGACTTCGCCATTTTCGGTAACGACTTTAATATTTCTGGCTTTTGTTGCCGAATTTAAGACTAATTGTGATTTAACTTTGGTTGTAATCCATGCGTCATTGGTAATGGTTCCTGCACCAACAGACTCACCGATACGAATTTGATTAAATACTTTTTTGACACCTTCAACTTCATGAGCAAGATTTTCGGCTTTCATACTCTGTTCATTATTTGCTTGTCCGGTTAAAAGAATATTACCGTCATAAGCACTCGTTGAAATACGTGAACCAATAAAAGCTGATGTATTTTCTTTTAATTTCATACCCATTCGTGAATTCAGCGTTGTATCATCAACTTGAGTCCCGGTTGTACGCGGATCTGAAGCAACTTTGGCTGTAGCCGTTGCACCGGCTCCAATTACCGCAGCAACACAGCCTTGTAACATCAATGAGCCAGACATTAATATTACCGTTAAGGCAATTTTTCTCATTATAACTCCTTCATTTATGGCTTAGTAATGTGTAACTTATGACAAAATAAATTGATTTTATTATGCCTTGCACACAGTAATTTGCAAAACAATTTTACTGTTATTCATAATAATTATTGTTTATTTTTTTAAAAATAATAAACGAAAAACAGTAAAACAGACTGACGTCTATTTAAAAAATCTGTTATCTTTATACACTAAACTATATATTGATATTTTATAGGCTAATATGGAACAGGATTATATTGATTGGCTATATGGTTTGTCAGCGCCAATGGTAATATTAAATAAAAGATATGGAGCAAGCTATACCTCACCTTTTTTTTATCCTAACGATGATTTTATAGATTTGAAAGAGAGTTGGGAAATAGATTCTCGGGAAACTTTACTTGATTGCGTTTTCACCATGATTGATGATGGACATGCACCATTATTATCTGAATTCTATTCTAAATATTCTCAATTGTCTGAATTTGATTGGCTCAGCTTTTATGAACGTCAAACTGACTATCATAAAGTGATACTTACATTTGTTGAGCAAACATTTCCTATCTGTAATACTGCGGGAATTCGTAGTTGGGATTATGCCCGAATGGCTTATCTTTTACGACTTGGCACGACGAATAAATATGTAACTGAAGAGGAATGTTTGTGGATTTTGCATAGAATTGGGTTACGTTCAACATACTTTTATCATTCTTGGCAACACTACCTTGTTAGTTGGTTTATTGGTTTACAATATTGGAATAATTTACAGATTAAAGACGATTTAGAAAAATTACGCTGTGAATTATCCCGTCCATCTAACGTCACATCCATGGCAAATTTATATGAAGACAAACAAGCACCCTTTAACCGGTTACCATGGTTTATTGATATTGAAAAATTTGAAAAACCAGAATCATTGACGGAGTATGATTGGTTATGAATGAACATATTTGGCAACTACTCGAAATAGAAAAAACGAATGATACCGTCGCAATACGTCAAGCCTATCGAGCCAAGTTACCTTTTTATCATCCCGAAACAGACCCGATTGGATTTAAAGCTTTACGTGAAGCTTATGAGTTTGCAATACAGTATGCACAGTCAACCGAACAAATGGATGGGCAATCACAACAAGAATCACAAGAGCAAGCAGTCACTCACCCCCTTACAGAAAAACAAATCAAAGAAAATGAAATTTGTACTGCTTATCAAGCACTTTTGAATGATCCACAACGGTGTTTTAACGCCGATGAATGGCAAAAATTTATTAGTTCATTTTACGATTACCCAATGGCAATCATTGATTCGGTAAAATGGCGTCTATTAGAAATAAGTTATGAAGCAAGCAATGTATCAAACGCTTGTATCAAACTGTTAGCGGATAATTTGCGTTGGTGCCAACAACTGAAAATACAATCTCCCAATCAATCTGAAAGGTATGATATCTTTTTAAATCATATTGAGAGTGAAGATTTATTTGACTATACCCTGTTACCCACCACAAACAGAGCTCTGCAAGATGCAACGATAAATTATATCGATTATACCAAATGGTTATTTTACGAACGTAGAAGTAGTGATCTTTATGACTTTTTATCACAAGATACTGTCATCTATTTACCCAACGATAAAAGCTTAATGCTTCAATTAGCTAATTGGCACTGTGTTGCAAGAATCCCTAATCAAACCTTATTAGATTATGCGTTGAAATGCATCACTCAAGATGATCAAGATGAACATATCAATATCGAATGGAGATATATTGCAGCAATTCAATATACTATGCTTGATAAAAAACATGAGTCTTTACAGGCTTGGCTTGATCTTTATAACTCAGGTCATTATCAAGAAAAAGCAGCCAGTTGGATAGCGGGCTGGTGCTCACATTATGCTAGTGATTATTTTCCATTGTTAATTATCGCATTGAATAACTCTTATTGTATTGCTGCAGAAACATCAGAAACTTACCTTTACGCAGTTCCTCAGTTAACAGCAACAACGGTTGCACGACTAGCACAAATTGATCCTGATGAGTATTCCCCTGAAATTGCAAGTTTTATCAAATGGTCGTTAAATGTGAGTTGGAATTATCGTCAAATTCTTGCACTGTTGTTACTTGATGACGGTACTAATCGTTTATATCGCTTATATCGTCATGCCATTATGTTACGACATGGTAATCAAACTTTATTACAACAAATTATTGATGAACAGAGTAAAGATGACTTTGAGCATTTTATTCTACAAAATTTACAACGCCAAGCTCGGCAACATTTAACATGGCTTGAACAAATTCCACCCGTCAAAGAATTTAAAGCTTGGCTGTATGATAGTGATGAAAATACGCCCATTCCAGATAAATTTGATCCTAACTTGAATGGGTACGAACAATACTATGGTCGTTTATGGTTGGATAGATTCGATGCCATTCCGGAGCGTGCCAAAAAACATCTTGATAATTTTTCGCGTTATGCAAATATAGAGATGTTTGACTGGTTTATTTTCTTAGAATCTGAACACTATTACCAGTTTCCAACTCCACCTGATTCATCGTGTGATAAAAACGTTTATTGGGAGTGGTATCGTCAATTTATTTTAACGATGGCTATAATTAATCAACCCTACGAAACAGCAAAATATCTTCGAAAAGAAAATAATACGTTTAAATTAACCGATGATGATCAAATGCTTCCAGTGATTAATATTTTCAAATATGGAAACTGGCAAAATAAAACTGAGCTCTATAATTTAATGGATAATAATAGTGGGTTAATCAATAGTATTTTAATCAATTACCCAGATTCAATCGAATCTGATATAGACTATCCTGAAAAAATTGATTTAAAAGATATCGAAAATAAAATCGAACAATTGTGGCAAACCAAATTTGCCAATCAAAACCCTTATTATTTAATGATATTAAATGCCATTTTGTTATATAAACCTGAACAAAATCTGAAATTACAACAAACGTTAAATAAAATTGCAGGTGATAATGATGATTTACAAAAAATCGCAAATTCGCTCGAAAAACAGTGGTTATTTCCATCTTCAGTAAATAAAGATAAATATCAACATAATGATCTAACGGCTAGAATAATATATCTTAAAGAATGTTTAGCCAACTACTGTGGTCTAATTGAAGAAGATGATATCGAGATGTTAGAAGGGCTAAAAAATCATTCAGACAATAATATGATATTACGCTTATGTGCCGCCTTACTTTTAGCTAGAAATCGTGAAAATCAAAAACAAGTTGATGCATTATCTCTACCTGAAAATAAATGGTGGCAATTTTGGCGTTTAAATGGACGAACAAATCGTAAAGGATTTTGTAAACAAATTTTTTATAGTCTGTTAATTATTGGTTTTTCTGCCTTATTTCTTGATAGATATTTGTCCGACTCATCAATATATAACGAAGTTTCAAAATTTGCTTATATGATTTCGGGAATAAATATTATTTTCGCATTAAAACGACGTGCAAATGATAGTTATTTAGGTGAACCAAGTTACTTCATTATTTATACCCTATTTTTACTGATATTATTACCTTTCTGGAAACCTAGTTATAAAAAAAATAACCGATATGGACCGCCTGTGAAGGAATAGATAAACTAGTGTATAAACTTCCCCTTTTATATCAATAATAAAAGGGGAGAAGTTTATAAATACTACTTTGAATAATTATCTATCAAGATCTTTAAGTTCAGACTCAATATCACAACGAAACTCATTAATTTCATCTGGATTTTGACGATTTAATACATCAAGAAATGCTTCAAGATAAGATCCAATTAAATGACGTTCATCACCAAGTGATTGCGCCCATGCACGTTCCAATCTAGCTAATAATGTACGATTTTGCATTTGATCTCGGGGATGAATTTTCAGTGATTTTAAACGTTCATGACTTTCCTGTTTTTGTTGTTCTGTTAACCCTATCGGGCTATGATCGATTACCTTGCCGTGTTGCTTACCTGTTTCAAGTACCACAACATCGACCTCTAATAATCCATTTAAATCATAACTGAAACGAATATCAATCCCTTGTATTTTTTCCATAGGCGTTAAAGGAACTTCAAACTCATCAATTAACACATTGTTTTCAACACGTGGATTTTCGCCTTGATAAACGGCTATAGAAATCAATTTTTGTTGTGGACGACTAGTATAAAAAGTCTTCACTTTTGAAGTCGGTACAATTGTATTGCGTTCAATAATAGGTGAAAATAAACCATGAACATTATCCGACGCACTTTCAATACCTAATGTGTAGGGACAAACATCGGTCAAAATAACTTCTTCCACATCTTTATTACGCAATCGACAAGCTGCTTGAACTGCAGCACCTTGTGCCACAATAGTAGTCGGATTAATATGGCGATAAGGTAATTTGCCAAATAATTTGGTGACCAATTCACGCACAACGCCCAATTGAGACGAACCACCCACTAACACAATATGTTCTAGTTGATTCGGCTTCAACCGAGCATCACTTAACGCTTGCTCGATCGGTGCTCGAAGGCGATTTAATAATGGCAACCAAATCATTTTAGCTCGATTTTCGTTAAGCTCAAATTGCCACTCTTTATCCTGCCAGAACCAAGTTAAATGTTGCATCTGTTCGCCGTTTAACTTGCATTTTAACTGTTCAGCTAAATCAAGTAATCTGGCATAATCATCGGCTGAAACATCTTGCTGTTTAATATTCCATTCACTTAAGCAAGCTTTAACAATATCATGAGTAAAATCTTCTCCACCTAAATAATTATCGCCCGCCGAAGCATGGACTTCGATAATTGGCATAGAGTATTCAAGTACGGTGACATCAAATGTCCCCCCACCCAAATCAAAAACTAATGTATTACCGGATTGTTCATCATGCAAGCCATATGCCATGGACGCTGCAGTTGGTTCATTAATTAAACGTACCGCGTTTAATCCAGCAAGTTCAGCTGCAAAACGGGTTTGTTTGCGCTGCTCATCATTAAAATAAGCAGGGACAGAAATCACCACATCATGAATGTTTTGTTTTAGAAAAGCTTCAGCATCAGCTTTTAAAGATTTTAGGACAATTGCAGAAAGTTCTGTTGGCGTAAACTTCTTATCGCCTAATTCAAAAACTTTATTCGATCCTAAAAAACGTTTAAATGCTGATGCACTTTGATTGGGATGAGTTGTTAATCGTGATAACGCTGCTCGACCAACTAAAATGGATCCATCTTCATCAATACTTATTGCTGATGGTGTTACCACTTCTCCAATTGCGTTGGGAATCAGCGTCGGTTTACTATCTTGCCAAACACAAATTAAGCTGTTTGTTGTACCTAAATCAATACCTATTGGGGGATGCATAAATCGTCTATTCTCTTATGTACTTAAATATTATTAGTTATTAGTTATTAGTTATTAGTTATTAGTTATTAGTTATTAGTTATTAGTTATTAAAAAAATTTTAAACGCAGTATTATATACTGTATTACTATTTTAATGACAATTTTATTTGATTAAAATAATCAGTATACTTTATTGTATAAAATTGAAGTTTAGTAATATGATTTTTATCGTAATAATTAATTATTTTATTTCACCTCAGTAATTTGACTGACTAAAATCCCTTCTTTTAACTTTGTTGTGATACATTCACCCACTTTCACTTGTTGACTATTACAAATCACATCATCATGTTGGTTAGTGGTAATTGAATAACCCCGCTCTAACGTTGCCAGCGGACTTAAGTTATTAAGTTGTGATGTTTGTAAAACAAATTGATGTTGCGACATTGCTAATTTTTGTTTAATCATATTAATCAGTTGCTGTTGCTTTTGATATAATGTCTGACCATAAAACGTGATGTGATATTCTGGCGAAACACCCAATAACTTTCTATCTAATCGATTATATTGATTAGTAAGTTTAAGCAAATATTGTTGAATATTTTCATATAACGCATGTCGATAAGTAATGAGTCGATTTAATTGTTGAGATAGCTTTGCTTGGGGATGTTCCGCTTGAAGTCGATGAAACCATGTATTCAATATTTCGCGTTGTCTTGTTAAGTAATAATCCATCGCCATCGATAAATGTTGTTCTTGTATCAAAATTCGCCGAATCTGTTCTTTATTGTCATGACTAACAAGCTCTGCGGCAGCGGAAGGCGTCGCTGCTCTCACATCAGCAACAAAATCAGCTATTGTGAAGTCAATTTCATGTCCAACTGCACTTACAATAGGTAGTTGACTAGCAAATATCGCTCTTGCAACCACTTCTTCATTGAATGACCAAAGATCTTCAAGCGATCCACCTCCTCGCCCGACAATCAACACATCACACTCTTGACGTGCATTTGCTATTTGGATCATCTTGGCAATTTGACCAGCAGCTTCTGTACCTTGAACTTGGGTCGGATAAATAATTACCTGTAAACTGGGATCTCGGCGTTTTAAAATCTGACAAATATCATGTAATGCTGCTCCAGTAGCTGAGGTGATGATACCGACAGTACGAATATTTTCCGGTAAACTTTTTTTATAGATAGGATCAAATAGCCCTTCATCAGATAGTTTTTGTTTTAATTGCTCAAATTTTTGTTGCAGTAATCCTGCACCAGCCGGTTGCATTTTATCAATGACTAATTGATATTCTCCACGTGCTTCGTACAATGTCACCATCGCTCGAACTAAAACTTGTTGTCCATTTTGCGGTGTAAATCCTATTCGAAAATTACTATTTCGAAACATCGCACAACGCACTTGGGCAGCATCATCTTTAAGCGTAAAATACCAATGCCCTGAAGATGGACGAGAAAAATTCGAAATTTCGCCAACTAACCAAATTTGACCAATCGCATCAGAAAGTAGATCTTTGACCATTTGATTAAGATCTTTTACCGATAAAATCGAATTATTCAACATGTACTCATCCTTCTTAATGACACTAAAATTTATGTTAAATCGAATTCTGCCCAAATTGGCGCATGATCAGACGGTTTGTCCATGGCTCGAATATCATAATCAATGCCAGTTTGTTGACAATAGGATAACAATTTTTGACTAGCTAAAATTAAATCGATGCGCAGTCCAGTAAAGGTATCAAAACCTTTAGATCGATAATCAAACCATGAATAGTCTTGTTCAGTTGGATGTGCATGACGGTAAGTATCGATAAAGCCTAGTGACATTAAATTATCCATCCATTCCCGCTCTTCGGGTAAAAATGAACATTTACCAGTTCGTAACCAACGTTTACGACTATCATCAGAAATACCAATATCTAAATCGGTTGGGCAAATATTCATATCTCCCATTATCAAGGATAACTGATTACTCAATTGATGTTGCCGTAAATAATCAATCAAATCATGATAAAACTTACGTTTGGCAGGATATTTAACTTCATGATGCATACTTTCACCCTGCGGAAAATAGCCATTTATCACGGTTAAATTTCCTTGGTTGGTCGGTAACTCTGCCATAATTAAACGGCACTGAGCATCATCACTATCGGTTGGAAAGCCACACTGCACTGATATTAGTTTTTGTTTGGTTAATAACGCAACACCATAATGTCCTTTTTGACCATGATAATGTAAGTGATAACCAAATTGCGCTAACTCTTCGACAGGAAATTGATCATTATGAACTTTGGTTTCTTGTAAACCAATTATGTCGGGCTGATGTTTATCGATAATTGCGGCTAACTGATGAATGCGTGCACGCAGACTATTAATATTAAATGAGATAACTTTCATGATAAATTTATTATATTCGATTTGATGTTTAGATTTAACCATGCTATCAAAAATACGATATACTGTTAAGCTATTACAGTAAAAGCTACCATTTGTGATAAAGGAATCACCGAATATGTCCACGGAATTACTTGAACTACGCAATAAAATTGATGAGGTCGATAAATCAATTTTATCACTCATTACTCAGCGATTAGCCTTAGTCGCCGAAGTTGGTGAAGTAAAAAGCAAATATGGTATTCCAATTTATGATCCTAAGCGTGAAGCTGAGATGTTAGCGAAAAGACGGCAAGAAGCAGAAAATTTAGGTATTTCTCCAGCGCTAATCGAAGATATATTACGACGACTAATGCGAGAGTCTTATATTAGTGAAAACGACAAAGGTTTTAAAAAAGTTTACACAGGTAAAGGATCAATTGTCATTATCGGTGGTAATGGTCAAATGGGGCGGTTGTTTGCACAATTATTCACCCTATCTGGCTATGAAGTTAAAACATTAGGTTCCAAAACTATGAACCAAGCCTCGCAGGTAGTTGCCGATGCCGCTGCAGTCATTGTGACCGTACCAATTAATAAAACCTGTGAAATCATTCGACAATTACCGACTCTACCTAAAAATTGTATACTAACCGATTTCACTTCTATCAAAGTAAAACCGCTTCAAGCCATGTTAGAAAAACATCCTGGCCCTGTCGTTGGCTTACACCCTATGTTTGGTCCTGATGTACCTAATTTAGCAAAACAAATTATAGTGTATTGTGAAGGACGAGAGCCTGAAAAATACCAATGGCTTATTGATCAAATGCGCATTTGGGGTGCAAATTTATGTGCTATCAGTGCCAAAGAGCATGACAAATGCATGTCATTTATTCAAGCATTACGCCATTTCACCTCTTTTTCTTATGGTGTTAATTTACAGCAAGAACATGTTGATTTAGAAAAACTAATTGCCCTTTCTTCTCCTATATATCGCCTTGAACTGATGATGGTTGGCAGATTATTTGCTCAAGATCCTGAACTTTATGCCGATATCATTATGGCATCAGATGATAATATCGAATTAATTAAACGCTATTATCAGCGCTTTGGACAGATGGTTGAATTGATTGAGCAACGCGATAAGGCAAAATTTGTTGAGAATTTTAATGAAGTCACCAAATGGTTTGGTAGCTATGCACAACGTTTTATCAAAGAAAGCCAAGTTTTATTAAAATTCGCTAATGATAATAGAGAATAATTTTATTATGCATAAATATAACATCCGACATCATTAATTATAATTAGCACAAAAATCTTATGTAATTATTTATCAATAAAATTATTATTAGAAATAAAATTTAGTATGAGGAAATAAAATGTCTAATCGAAAATATTTTGGTACTGATGGGATACGAGGTAAAGTTGGACAATATCCTATCACTCCCGATTTTGCTCTTAAATTAGGTTGGGCAGCTGGACGCATATTAGCTAAAGATGGCGTGAAAAAAGTCTTAATCGGAAAAGATACGCGTATATCAGGCTATATGCTTGAATCAGCACTTGAAGCTGGTTTTGCGTCTGCCGGTGTTGCTACTGCCTTTACCGGACCAATGCCAACGCCTGCTATCGCTTATTTAACTCGTACTTTTCGAGCTGATGCCGGTATTGTCATTTCTGCTTCACATAATCCTTTTTACGATAATGGTATTAAATTTTTTTCTACCGAAGGAAAAAAACTTGCTGATTCGATTGAATTAGAAATTGAAGCAGAATTAGAAAAAGATATAGATTGTGTCGAATCCAAACAATTAGGACGTGCTAGCCGTATTACTGATGCAGCAGGCCGTTATATCGAATTTTGTAAAAGCACCTTTGATCATGAGCTAAGTCTATCGGGTCTGAAAATTGTAGTCGATTGTGCGAATGGCGCAACCTATCATATTGCGCCAAAAGTATTGCGTGAGCTCGGCGCAAAAGTCATCAAAATTGGCTGTGAACCTGACGGCGTTAATATTAATGAAAATTGTGGTGCTACTGATGTTAGAGCATTGTCAAAACGAGTTATTGATGAACAAGCAGATTTAGGTTTTGCATTAGACGGTGACGGTGATCGCATTATAATGGTTGACCATGAAGGTCGAAAAATTGATGGCGATCAGATTATTTATATCATTGCTCGCGAAGCACTTAGACAAGGTCAACTAAAAGGTGGCGTTGTCGGTACATTAATGAGTAATATGGGACTGGAAATAGCACTTAAAAACCTTGGCATACCTTTTGCTCGTGCTAAAGTTGGTGACCGTTATGTTCTTGAAAAGCTTATTGAGAAGAAATGGCGTTTAGGGGCTGAAAACTCAGGTCATGTTTTGTTATTAGATAAAACAACAACTGGCGATGGCATTATTGCTGGTCTACAAGTTTTAAGTGCTATGGTTCGCAACGATATGTCTTTATCAGATTTATGTAGTGGCATGATAATGTTACCTCAAGTATTAATTAATGTTCACTATACCGAAAAAAGTGATCCATTAAAAAATTCAGCAGTAAAACTAGCAATAGAGCAAGTTGAAAAAGAACTTGATGGTAACGGGCGGGTATTAATTCGCAAATCTGGAACAGAACCTCTCATTAGAGTAATGGTTGAAGGCAGTGAAGAAGCCGAAGTACAAAAATTGGCTGAACGTATTGCACTAGCTGTTAAAGCTTAAAAATAATATTTTTTATATGTAATAATAAGTTTTTAATAAGTCAATACGTTTAATGAGTTTATTAAGCAAGCTCTGTTTATTTACAATTTTTTAGTAAAAAGTGTTGAATTTATTTATTTTGTTAATAATTTGTTGACTTTATATAGGTAATTGGGTTTAAAATACTAGCTTAGGGTTATTACAGCGATTGTCTATACCTTTTAATATAGATAAAACATTGTAATATTTTTTATTTTTAGGAATAAGTAAGAAGGTTATATGGCAGTTTCCTCTCCGGCTTCGCCACAGGCTTATATCAAGCACCATCTTGAAAACTTACAAGTAGGTTCAGGTTTTTGGACCTTTAATCTTGATTCATTGTTTTTTTCAATTTTTCTTGGTGTTATTTTCTTGTGGATTTTTCATCGTGTTGCCAAAAAAGCAACAAGTGGGGTACCAGGTAAATTACAATGTGCTGTCGAGATGATCTTTGAATTTGTTAATAATACTGTCAAAGACATGTTCACTGGTCAAAACAAGCTCATTGCACCGTTAGCATTAACGGTATTTATTTGGGTCTTTTTTATGAATCTCATGGATCTTATCCCGGTTGATTTCCTCCCTTACGCAGGACAATATTTAGGTTTATCTCATTTGAGAGTAGTGCCAACAGCAGATGTCAGCATTACTATGTCAATGGCTTTAGGCGTCTTTATTTTAATTATTTTCTATTCTATCAAGTACAAAGGAATTTCAGGGTTTATAAAAGATTACACCCTTCATCCTTTTAATCACTGGGCTTTTGCACCAATCAATTTAGTACTTGAACTTGTCGGTCTATTAGCTAAACCACTATCTTTAGGTCTACGACTTTTCGGTAATATGTATGCAGGTGAACTTATTTTCATCTTAATTGCGGCATTAATACCTTGGTGGTCACAATGGGTATTATCTTTACCGTGGGCCATTTTCCATATTTTAATTATTACGTTACAAGCTTTTATTTTTATGGTGTTGACGATTGTTTATTTAGCAATGGCATCGACAACGGAAGAACATTAATTTCAATATTTTTTATATTAAACTGGAGTATATAATGGAAATTTTATATGTAGCCGCAGGCATAATGATGGGATTAGCTGCTGTAGGAGGCGCAATTGGTATCGGTATACTAGGTGGTAAATTCTTAGAAGGTGCAGCACGTCAACCGGAATTAATCCCTATGTTACGAACTCAATTTTTCATTGTTATGGGGCTAGTGGATGCGATCCCAATGATTTGTGTGGGTATTGCGCTTTATATCATCTTTGCTGTTGCCGGCTAATAAAAATCTAAGAGGAATCGTCTCATGAATATGAACGCAACTCTCCTCGGCCAAGCAATTACATTTGTATTGTTTGTTTGGTTCTGTATGAAGTTTGTTTGGCCTCCTGTTATCGCTGCGATTGAAAAACGTCAAAAAGAGATAGCTGATGGACTTGCTTCAGCAGAAACAGCAAAAAAAGATTTGGAACTAGCCAAAGCAAATACATCTGACTTAATGCAACAGGCTAAGGTTGAGGCTAATGCAATTATAGAGCAAGCCAATAAACGCAAAGCAATTATTCTTGAAGAAGCACAACAAGAAGCAATTCGAGAAAAAGAACGAATTGTTGCGCAAGGATTTGCTGAAGTAGAGGCTGAACGTAAACGAGCTAAAGAAGAGCTTAAACAACAAGTCGCTACACTTGCTATTGCTGGTGCAGAAAAAATTATTGAACGCTCTGTTAATGAAGCCGCAAATAGCGACATCATTGATAAACTCGTAGCTGAATTATAAGGAGACTAGAGCAATGGCAGACTTAATTACAATTGCTCGCCCTTATGCTAAAGCTGCTTTCGAGTTTGCGGTAGAAAAAAACAATATCGAATCATGGCATAAAATGCTAATGGTAACATCTCAAGTTAGTCAAAACGAACAAATACGTAGTATTTTGACATCTGACATGAAAGCCGATTCGGTTGCAAACTTACTCATCAATATCTGTCAAGATGTATTAGATGAGTTTAGTACTAATTTTATTAAGATTATGTCTGAAAACAAACGGTTATCACTTCTTCCCGAAGTGCTTACACTGTTTGAACAATATTGTTTAGAGAGAGAAGCGCAAGCTGATGTCGATGTCATTTCGGCACAAGCACTGTCTAACGAACAACTTGATAAGATTTCTATCGCTGTTGAAAAACGTTTATCACGAAAAGTAAAACTAAAATGTCATATTGATCCATCGCTCATTTCTGGTTTTATTATTCGTACGGGCGATATGGTTATTGATAGTAGTATCAGAGGGCGTTTAACAAGATTAAATGACGCTCTACAGTCTTAAGGGGACTGATAATGCAGCTAAATTCAACTGAAATAAGTGAACTAATTAAAGAGCGTATTGCTCAGTTCAATATTGTGAGTAACGCTCACAATGAAGGAACGATCATATCGGTAAGTGATGGTATCCTTCGAATCCACGGATTAACCGATGTCATGCAAGGTGAAATGATTTCACTACCCGGAAATCGTTACGCAATGGCGTTAAACCTTGAAAGAGATTCTGTCGGTGCAGTCGTTATGGGACCATACGAAGATCTATCCGAAGGGATGAAAGTACAATGTACTGGTCGTATTTTAGAAGTACCTGTCGGCGATGGTTTATTAGGTCGGGTTATTAATACCCTTGGTGAACCAATCGACGGTAAAGGTTCAATTCAAAATGATGGGTTTTCTCCTGTTGAAGTCGTCGCACCTGGTGTTATCGACCGTCAATCGGTTGACCAAGCATTACAAACCGGTTATAAAGCCGTTGACTCAATGATTCCTATCGGACGTGGTCAACGTGAACTTATCATCGGAGACCGACAAACCGGTAAAACCGCATTAGCAATCGACGCAATTATTAACCAACGCAACTCAGGTGTTAAATGTATCTATGTTGCCATTGGTCAAAAACAATCAACCATTGCCAATGTTGTACGTAAACTTGAAGAACATGGTGCACTAAAAAATACCATTGTTGTTGTTGCATCCGCTTCTGAATCAGCGGCATTACAATACTTAGCGCCGTACGCAGGTTGTGCAATGGGCGAGTACTTCCGTGATCGTGGTCAAGATGCATTAATTGTTTATGATGATTTATCTAAACAAGCGGTTGCTTACCGTCAAATTTCATTGTTACTTCGTCGTCCACCTGGACGTGAAGCTTATCCGGGTGATGTATTCTATTTACATTCTCGCTTACTTGAACGTGCAGCACGTGTTAACGAAGCGTATGTTGAAGAGTTCACCAAAGGTGAAGTGAAAGGTAAAACAGGTTCATTAACGGCTTTACCGATTATTGAAACCCAAGCTGGTGACGTTTCAGCGTTCGTACCAACTAACGTAATTTCAATTACTGATGGTCAGATATTCTTAGAAACCAGCTTGTTTAACTCTGGTATCCGTCCTGCGGTTAACCCGGGTATTTCGGTTTCTCGTGTAGGTGGTGCTGCACAAACTAAGATAATGAAAAAATTATCTGGTGGTATTCGTACAGCCCTTGCACAATATCGTGAATTAGCGGCGTTTTCTCAGTTTGCATCTGATTTAGATGAAGCAACAAGAAACCAATTAAGTCATGGTGAAAAAGTAACTGAATTATTGAAACAAAAGCAATACTCACCAATGACAGTTGCTGAACAATCAATTGTTCTTTATGCGGCAGAGCGTGGTTATCTTGAAGATGTTGAACTCGCTAAGGTTTTACCATTTGAAGCAGCACTACTAGCTTATGCGCATAGTCAATATGCCGATTTTGTTAAACAGATTGACGAGACAGGCAATTACAATGATGAGATTGAAAGTAAGTTAAAAGCAATGCTTGATAGCTTTAAATCAACTCAAACTTGGTAAGGGTGAGGTAACAAATGGCTAATGCAAAAGAGATCAGAACGAAAATTGCCAGTATCCAAAGTACGCAAAAGATCACAAAAGCAATGGAAATGGTTGCCAATTCCAAAATGCGTAAAACGCAAGATAGAATGGCATCTTCTCGTCCATATGCCGAAATGATTCGTGAAGTAATTGGACATTTAGCGTTAGCTCAAATAGGTGCCAAACATCCTTATTTAGAAGAAAGGGATGTAAAACGAGTTGGTTATCTTATTATTTCAACCGATCGTGGTTTATGTGGTGGTTTAAATATCAATCTTTTTAAAACTGTCGTTGCTGATATGTCAGCATGGCAGGAAAAAGGTGTAGAAGCAGATGTCGCATTAATTGGTTCACGAGGGGTTTCGTTTTTCTCATCAGTAAAAACAAATATTTTAACCCAAGTGACTAATTTAGGTGATGAACCAGAATTATCTGATTTGATAGGTCCAGTAAAAACGATGCTTGAGTCGTATGACAATGGAAAAATTGATAGATTATATATCGCAACGAATAGATTTATTAATACCATGTCGCAAAAACCGACTATTCAGCAATTATTACCATTACCACATTCAGAAGATAAAAAACTCACTGCTTCAACATGGGATTATATTTATGAGCCTGATGCTAAATCGCTTTTAGATGTGATTTTACGTCGTTATATTGAATCACAGGTTTATCAAGCTGTGGTAGAAAATCTAGCGAGTGAACAAGCAGCAAGAATGGTGGCCATGAAAGCAGCAACCGATAATGGTGCAAATTTAATCAATGAATTACAGATTGTGTATAACAAAGCACGTCAAGGTGCGATTACCAATGAATTGATTGATATTGTATCGGGCGCAGCTGCTGTTTCAGGTTAATGCTAAATATATTGGCTTATAGTTAAGAAAAAGACGTAGAGGAATAAAAATGGCTACTGGAAAGATTGTCCAGATCATCGGTGCGGTGGTTGATGTCGAATTCCCAGAAGATGCAGTACCAAAGGTATATGATGCATTAGAAGTGGAAACTGGCGCCGAAAAATTAGTTCTGGAAGTTCAGCAACAATTAGGTGGTGGCGTTGTTTGTTGTATCGCAATGGGATCATCTGATGGTTTAAGACGTGGACTTAAAGTCGTCAACACAGGGCACGGCATTGAAGTACCGGTAGGTACTAAAACACTAGGTCGTATTATGAACGTACTTGGTGATCCTGTTGATAAAGCAGGTCCAATTGGCGAAGAAGAGCGCTGGGCTATTCACCGTGCAGCGCCAACCTATGAAGAACTGGCTAACTCAACTGAGTTACTTGAAACCGGTATTAAAGTTATCGACTTAATTTGTCCATTTGCAAAAGGGGGCAAAGTCGGTCTTTTCGGTGGTGCAGGTGTAGGTAAAACCGTTAACATGATGGAGTTAATCCGTAACATTGCTATCGAACATTCTGGATACTCTGTATTTACAGGTGTTGGTGAGCGTACTCGTGAGGGTAATGACTTTTATCATGAAATGAAAGAATCAAACGTACTTGATAAAGTATCGCTTGTTTATGGTCAGATGAATGAGCCACCTGGAAACCGTTTGCGCGTAGCGTTGACAGGATTAACAATGGCTGAAAAATTCCGTGATGAAGGTAAAGACGTACTCTTATTTATCGATAATATTTATCGTTATACCTTAGCCGGAACAGAAGTATCGGCACTATTGGGTCGTATGCCATCAGCAGTAGGTTATCAGCCAACATTAGCCGAAGAAATGGGTATCCTTCAAGAACGTATTACATCGACTAAAACTGGTTCAATTACATCAATTCAAGCCGTATACGTACCAGCCGATGACTTGACAGACCCATCACCAGCGACAACCTTTGCTCACTTAGATGCAACAATCGTATTAAGTCGTCAAATCGCTTCATTAGGTATCTATCCTGCGGTTGATCCACTTGATTCAACCAGTCGTCAATTAGATCCATTGGTTGTTGGTCAAGAACACTATGATTGTGCACGAGGCGTGCAATCAATTTTACAACGCTATCAAGAATTAAAAGATATTATCGCTATTCTTGGTATGGATGAGTTATCAGAAGACGATAAATTGACCGTGGCTCGTGCACGTAAAATTCAACGTTTCTTATCTCAACCATTCTTCGTTGCCGAAGTGTTCACTGGTTCACCAGGTAAATATGTGCCATTAAAAGATACAATCAGTGCTTTTAAAGGTATCATGAACGGTGATTATGATCACATTCCTGAACAAGCATTCTATATGGTTGGTTCAATCGATGAAGCGATTGAAAAAGCGAAATCTCTGTAAGAGATTCATTGAACGGAGATAGTATTATGGCACTAACTTCCTATCAATTAGAAGTTGTTAGTGCTGAATCTCACCTATTTTCGGGTGATGTTCAGCGAATCAGAGTCACAGGTATTGAAGGTGAACTCGGTATTTACCCGGGTCATACGCCACTGCTTACTACCATTAAACCAGGTATGGTGGGTATTGTGAAACCCAATGGTGAAGAAGAATTTATCTACCTATCGGGTGGTATATTAGAAGTTCAACCTAATATAGTAACAATCTTAGCTGATACGGCTATTCGAGGCGAAGATTTAGATGAAGCCAGAGCACAAGAAGCAGTCAGACGTGCCCAAGAACATATTAATCACCCAAGTGATGATATGTCATTTGCACAAGCCTCTGCTGAATTGTCAAAAGCTTTAGCTAAAATGCGTGTTATCGAATTAACACGCCGTATTGGACAATAGTTTCGTTATTAAAATCAAAAAGATTACAAAAATTAATTTTGTAATCTTTTCTGCTTTTCCAATAGTCCTGTTCAGTACCCCAATAACGACAAGTCTTCATATTCACACTGTGAAGTAAAACCGTTTATTACTTTTATAATTGAATTGAATAATTAATTCATCTTTTTTTATATTGTTAAATTTTTATATCGTAAATAAAAAAAATTAAAAATGTGAATACTGCTAAGCAAACTGCAAAATTTACTTTGAGTAAGATAAATTATGAACGTTTTGTGTGTGTTTTTCTTTGATGATCCCCATTACGTTTAAAATTATACAGCCCCAAAATCTGTTTTCTATGAAGATAGGCTACTAGATTTATTACTCACTATCAGCGATAATTTTGAATAATCTTTTCGAATTTAAAGCGACTATGTTTACCATTTATCATTCAAATCAAGTCGATCTACTCAAATCATTGGTGAGTGAATTGATGCAAAGACAACCATTAGAAAACGTGTTCATGCCCGATATGGTGATCGTGCAAAGCCAAGGCATGGCGCAATGGTTGCAGATCGAGCTTGCAGATGCACTCGGTATTGTGGCAAACATTGCTTTTCCTTATCCAACTCAGTTTATCTGGCAAGTTTATCAAGCTTTATTACCCGATTCGCCAATTGAAAACAGTTTTAATCCTGAAGCCATGACTTGGCGTCTATTTTATTTGCTGCCTCAACTCATTGATAAGCAGGAATTTAGCGCACTCAAACATTATCTCAATATAGATAAAACAGAAAGAAAGTTATATCAACTGGCAACACGTATTGCTCGTTTATACGATCAGTATTTAGTTTATCGCCCTGACTGGCTAGCAAAATGGGAATCGAATAAAACCGTGGTCGAATTAAATCATCATCCCGATGAAATTTGGCAAGCGGAGCTGTGGAGACAATTAATAGCCATTAGTCAGCCGTATCACCGTGCAAATATCTACCAGCAAATGCTTGATATTCTACTGGATGACCATTTTGATAAAAAACGGTTAAATACATTACCCGACCGTATTTTTATTTTTGGTATTACTTCCCTTCCACCCATTTATCTTTCGCTACTCTCAGCACTTGGAAAACATATCGATGTACATTTAATGTTTAACAATCCTTGCAAATGGTATTGGGGAGATATTGTCGAAAAACAGCTAACTGACATACAAAATACACCCGATAAAATCCCAAATCCACTCTTAACGTCATGGGGAAAACTAGGACGGGATTGTCTGTTTTTATTACAAGAATTCCAAAACAAACAAGATATTGATGCGTTTGCTAATCACGATCGCACTTGTTTATTACATGCTATTCAGCAAGATATACTGGAGCTATATCCGTCAGATAAAACTGCACTTCACATTAACTCAACCGATAAATCAATTTCGTTTCATGCATGCCATAGCGAACAGCGTGAGGTCGAAGTACTCTATGACTATTTACTATCTGTCTTTGATGCTGATCCAACCATAGAGTTACGTGATTGCATTGTGATGGTTTCAGATATTGATAAATACATCCCTTATATTCGTGCCGTTTTTGGTAATGCTGAAGGTCAACGTTATCTACCTTTCACTATTTCCGATCAGAAAGCTCGAAATATTGATCCCATTGTGCAAGCATTTTTTGCGATTTTAAATTTTCCTCAAAGTCGATTTACGGCAGAAGAGTTGTTTAATTTACTGGAGATACCAGCAATTTCGGAAAAATTTTCGATCAATGAATCACAATTAACGCTTTTAAGGACATGGATCATTGAATCGGGTATTCGTTTTGGTCTTGAAAATGCCCATAGTTGGTTATTTGGACTTGAACGTTTGTTGCTTGGTTATACGATGAGCAGTGAGCAAGGAAGCTGGCAGCAAATACTCCCGTATGATGGCGCGACTGGTTTGGATGCTGAACTTATTGGTCAATTAGCTGAATTTATTAGTATAGTCCGTAAATGGTCAACATTGTTAAGTCAAGCCAAACCATTAGTTGAATGGCAAAGTTGTTGCCTTGAATTACTCAATGATTTTTTTATTAGTAATGAACAACGTGAATCTATTTTATTGATGATTCAAGATGAGTGGCAAAAGCTGATTGACAGTGGATTGTTAGCAAATTTTGCGGATAACATATCGATGACTATTTTACATGATGCGATGCAATCACGTTTAGAACAAAATCATTTAGCTCATCGTTTTTTAGTGGGCAAAATCAATTTTTGTACTATGATGCCAATGCGTTCGATTCCCTTTAAAGTGGTATGTCTATTAGGCATGAACGATGGTGATTATCCTAGAACATCGCTACCGCTTGATTTTGATTTGATTGCTCAGTACCCAAGACGAGGGGATCGAAGTCGTCGCACAGATGATCGGTATCTCTTTTTAGAAGCAATTTTATCGGCTCAAAAACAACTCTACATGAGTTATATTGGGCGAGAAATTAAAGATAATACTGAACGTTATCCGTCAGTATTAATTGATGAACTATGGGACTATATCATTCAATACTATAATGATACCAAAGATAGTACAAACGGTTTCGATAATTTACGTGTCATCCATACGCGCACACCATTTAATCCTCAAAATTATTTAAATCCGCCTAAAAGCTATGCCAATGAATGGCTACCGGCAGCACAACAGCAAGGTGAAAGTCAATCCTTCATTAGTGATATTTCGGCGATGACGATTGATAACATTAGTCTTGATGAATTAAAACGATTCTATCAACACTCCATACGATTTTTTTTACAAAAACGATTCAATTTCTATATTAATTATCTTGATGATACTTTACCGGATGCTGAAAATTTTAATCTGGATAATTTTGAACGATACCAGCTTAATGTAAAAATTTTAAATCAATTGATTGATAACACTATCCAAGAATCAGATTTGTATCATCGATTAGCATTAACCGGCGAGTTACCAGATGGCGCCTTTGGTCAGATTATTTATGATGAACAAAATGAATCCATGCAATCGTTAGCGAATAAAATTTGCCAAGAACGCCTGATACAAACTGCCGAAGAGGTCAATTTAACCCTTTTTGCTAATGGACAACATTACATACTGCAAGGTTGGTTAACCCATGTTCAAGAGGATGGGATTTTAACATGGCGACCATCGAAACTTTCGATCCGTGATGGCATGACATTATGGATCGATCATCTTATTTATTGCATCTCCAATCCTGAAAACACGAATAGCTATAGTCGCATCTATGGTCGGGAAGAGAGTGAATGGCGTTTTGAATATTTAAACCCTGAGCAAGCACAAATTATTTTAACAACTTTAATCGAAGGCTATTTGCAAGGTATTAATCAACCTTTACTCTTCCCAATTCAAAGTGCGTGGAATTGGTTAGTATCCGCGTATAATTCTAAAACAAATGAGATTGAAATCAGTCAAAAAGCTATCAATCAACTTAAAAACACTTGGCAAGGAGGGGGATTCAATTCAGCAGAATGTGATAATTATTATGCCCGATTATATCCTGAATTAACCAATCCACTTATTGAGCAGATTATTTATTCGGCTCGACAATTTTTATTACCCATTTTATTACATCAAGAAAAGGTAAAATAGGAGGCATTATGTTTATTGATACACATTGTCATTTTGATTTTCCCATTTTTACCACAGATATCGCTGATTCTATCGACAAAATACAGCAAGCAAAAATTGATGCGCTCATTGTGCCAGCTGTCTCTGCGAATCATTTTCATACAATATTACACCTTGCCGAACAATATAATGAAGTTTATGCAGCGCTTGGTTTACATCCCATTTATCAACACACAGAATCAGATCTAGAAAAATTATCCAATATTATTAATAAAAACCCCCAAAAATTAGTAGCAATGGGCGAAATTGGTCTGGATAAATACAATCTTACCGTTGATTGGCAACAACAACTATTTTATTTTCGTTCACAGCTTACCTTGGCTAAAAAATATGATTTACCCGTTTTGATTCATTCACGTAAAACGCATGACATTATGTACCACGAACTTCATCAAGCAAATTTACCTTGTCGGGGTGTCATACATGGATTTTCGGGCAGTTATCAACAAGCGATGCAATTTGTGAAACTCGGTTATTATATTGGTGTCGGGGGAGTGATAAGTTACGCACGCGCTAATAAAACTCGCCAAACCGTTGCCCAACTGCCTTTAGAAAGTCTTGTACTTGAAACCGACGCCCCCGATATGCCATTAAGTGGTCGACAAGGTCAAATTAATCGTCCAGAATATCTAATTGAAATATTTCATGTTTTAAGTCAGTTACGCAAAGAACCTCAACCAGAAATACTTCGTACAATCTTATCTAATACCTTAACGCTATTTAGTCGAATCAATCAAAAAGCATTGAAGCATTAATTATAAATAGCTTTATAATTATATGTGGATTATCACCGTCAAACATTAGCGATAAAAAGCAATTTTTTTGACTGCTTAAAATCGTTTTTTAGACTTTGCGATTGTATCTCTTACCCACTTAATTTCATTATGAATATTACACAATGCGTAATCGCTATCTATTACTTGCCAAGTATTGATAAGATAAACCGACCAAATCCAAACCGACAAATATCACCAATTCACTGTAAAGAAAACTTAAATAAATTATGCTTTCTGGTTTATTTCATCGACGACAAAGTCGTTTCGAGGTAATATGAGATAAATTGTCTTCTATCATCTTATTGATAGCCTTAAAACTATCATCGCAACAATAATAGGTAATCACTATAATGAGCAATGATATTCAATTATCCCCTATGGTATATCGAATGTTGCCGTGGATTGCGGCAGTCGCATTTTTAATGCAATCACTCGATACATCAATATTAAATACGGCACTCCCCTCGATTGCTAAAGATCTCCATGAATCCCCCTTAAATATGCAATCTGCGGTAATCTGTTATGCATTAACTTTAGCATTGTTTATTCCGATTAGTGGTTTATTGTCCGATCGCTTTGGAACAAAAAATGTTTTTGTGACCGCCGTGTTTCTTTTTACAGCGGGATCGCTGTCTTGTGCCCTATCAAATACCCTTATTTTTATGGATATTTCGAGGGTTATACAAGGTATTGGCGGTTCAATGATGGTACCTGTTTCCAGATTAGTCTTAATTAAATCTTATCGGCGTAATGAATTTTTATCAGCGCTAAATACCTCATCCATTTTAGGACTGGTAGGCCCTGTAATTGGCCCTGTTCTTGGCGGATATTTAGCTGAAATGATCAGTTGGCATTGGGTATTTTTAATTAATATCCCTGTTGGTATTGCTGGGATCATTATTGCTTGGAAATATATGCCAAACCTTAAAGGTGAACGCATCTATTTTGATTTTTGGGGCTTTGTTATTATTGCCATAACATTTATTAGTGCCACGTTAAGTTTGGAGCTGCTAAGTGAGGGACAAAGTAGTTATATTTCACTATTTTTGGCAATAATAAGTTTAATCTTTCTGTTTGGTTACCGATTCTACGCTCAAAAAGCAACTACCCCTCTATTCCCATTATCTTTATTTAGTATTCGCACTTTTAAAATCGGTATTATCGGTAATTTGATAAGTCGATTAGGTATTTCAGGGGTTCCTTTTTTAATTCCATTACTATTACAAGTTGGCTTTGGTTATTCAGCAATTGAAGCAGGAATGATATTAATTCCTATGGCGTTAGCTTCAATGGCAATTAAATCGTTTATTCCTACAATTTTAGCTAAATTAGGGTATCGAAACGTCTTGATTGGCAATACTATATTGGCTGGAACGTTCATTTTATTAATGTCACAATTAAGTTTATCCACCCCGATCATCCTGATGTGTCTATTACTTTTTTGCATTGGTTGTACCAATTCATTACAATTTACGGCAATGAACAGTATCACTTTAGCTGATTTACAAGGTGAAACAACCAGTAGTGGGAATAGTTTAATGGCGGTAAACCAGCAACTTGCTATTAGCTTCGGTATCGCCTTAGGTGCTGTGCTTGTTAGGTTAGTCGGTGAGGAAACCGCTACCATTAAGTCTTTTCAAATTACTTTTATGATATTAGGAATTATCACAATACTTTCTAGCATTGTGTTTGCAGCTTTAAAAAAACAAGATGGGCAAAACTTAACCGCTCATCATCAAGAAACAAGGAGATAACAATATGTTTCAATACCAAATCATTCCGGTTACTGCTTTTCAGGAAAATTGTAGCATTATTTGGTGTGATGAAACAAAAGAAGCAGCCTTTATCGATCCAGGTGGTGAACCCGAATTACTCAAAAAAGCCGTGGAAAAACTGGGCGTGAATATTAAACAAATCCTATTAACGCATGGACATTTGGATCACGTTGGCGCGGCTGTAGAATTAGCAAAACATTATGATGTAAAAATCATCGGCTCAAATCAAGAAGATGAATTTTTATTTAGTGGATTACCTCAGCAATGTATTCAATTTGGTTTTCCTTATATTGAACCCTTTTTACCGGATCATTGGTTAAAAGAAGGAGATAAAATCAAAGTCGGCAATATTTCACTCGATGTACTTTATTGCCCAGGTCATACACCCGGTCATATCGTTTTTATTAATCATTCTGATAAAATCGCTTTTGTTGGTGATGTGTTATTTAACGGTAGTATAGGAAGAACAGATTTTCCGAGAGGCAATCATGCCGATTTGATTTCTTCAATTAAACATAAATTATTACCACTTGGTGATGATTTCGTTTTTGTTCCCGGACATGGCCCTATGTCTAGCTTTGGCCATGAGCGCATGAATAATCCTTTCTTAGTTTAATCAAAATATTGCGGTTGTTATCACATTCATTTTTCATAGAGTGTGATAACCCTCTCAAAAGTAAACCTTTCTATAAAAAATAAGTTTACATAATAAAACTTTGCTATATTATTAGCAAAATATTTACACATAAAAGCAAGGTATAATTATTATGAAACATCAAGTTACCCCATATTATCCAACCTTTATTACAACGCTATTTAAGCTATCCTCTTGGCAACGAAAACTCTTTGTAACAACAAGTGCGGCATTATTATTAGGACTAGCCGCTAACATTAGCATTCCAACTTATCCTGTTCCTTTTACTTTACAGTCTTTAGCAATACTCCTTATTGGTGCATTTTTAGGACGTAAATTAGGTGCATTAGCGATAATTCAATATCTTTTTTTAGGTGCAATAGGATTACCATTGTTTGCCAACGGAAGTAGTGGCATGATAGCTTTACATTCCCCTTCTGCCGGTTATTTATATGGGGCGGTATTTAGTGCTTATTTAGCCGGCTTTGCCGCTGAAAAAGGTTATGATCGCCATTTTATTTTAGGATTAATCGCATTCGCTTGTGCACATTTATTAATCTTTGTATTTGGCGTTCTTTATCTAGCTGGTTATTTACATATTAACCTCATTGAAGCAATAAAACTCGGATATCTCCCTTTTGCAGGATTTGATGCACTGAAGTTTATCATAGCAACTTCAGTCATGTTCCTTTTATGGCGTTACCGTGCTAAAAATCACTGATTTAAAAAAAGGCGATATTATTTTCCAGTGTCTGAACGAGGTTAATGACTTTAATGATGCGGTCACCTGTTCTGGTGCAACACGTAACGTGGATGAGTTAACCAATAATATCAATCATGTAGGATTATATATTGGAAATAATATCGTTATTGAAGCAACGCCAAAATACGGGGTCATTAACCAAACACTGACGCATTTTATCAATGCAGCGCAATTTAATATCATTGGTCGAATTGATAATTTAGCGTTGATTGAAAATGCCATCAAGCGAGCTAAAAAATGTATTGGTCTACCTTACAACCCTAGCTTTCGTCCAAATACAGCTGGACTTTATTGCAGTGAACTCATTACCTACGCTTTTCGAAACGAACACAATGAAAGTTATTTTGCTTTATATCCGATGAATTTTAGAGATTTAACGACCCATCAAGTTTTACCTTATTGGATCGATTATTATCATTCGCTAAAAGAGAAGATCCCAGAACAACAGCTTGGATCTCATCCTCAACAACTCTTAAGGCAAACGGAATTATTCAAGACAATCCTAACACTTGAATAAAATAAAGGGAGGTTATTAAAACGAAAAAGCATTTAATACAATTTAACTATTGACATAGCGCCATTTAATCTATAATATGCGCGCTACATTTCGGTTCCTCCATAGTTCAGTCGGTAGAACGGCGGACTGTTAATCCGTATGTCACTGGTTCAAG
>NZ_JAFNNQ010000002.1:196215-241650 GCF_026536675.1 Gilliamella sp. B2717
ACCGAATTATTAAAACCTGCTTATAGCAGGTTTTTTTTATTTCCGACAAATTACACTCCTTTTCAAATTTTAATATTGTGTTTAAAGTAAAATGGTTAATAATATTTTAAAAAAATTGTGACCCATAATACTTTTGATAACACTTTAAATGTTTAAAATTTATCTATAATGTTATTGTTAAATTAATAAGAAAGGAAATTTTTATCCATGCATATCCATTTTATTCTTCATGAAGAGTTTGAAGCACCAGGTGCTTATGAACAATGGGCTAAGTTACATCTTCATACGGTTACCTATTCAAGAGTTTATCTGGGCGAGCCACTTCCTGAAAGGATAGATAACATTGATTTTCTTATTATTATGGGCGGCCCACAATCCCCTGCTACAACGAAACAAGAGTGTGCCCATTTTGATTCATTAGCAGAACAAACCTTCATTTTATCAGCAATTAAAGCGAATAAAATCGTGATTGGCGTTTGTCTTGGTTCCCAATTAATTGGCGAAGCGCTAGGTGCTCATTTCGAGCATAGTCCTGAAAAAGAGATCGGTAAATTCCCCATTACCTTAACGGAAGCAGGCAAAAAAAATCCGCTTTTTTCTCATTTCGGCGATACGCTAGCAGTAGGTCACTGGCACAATGATATGCCAGGTTTAACGCAAAATGCGCAAATTATTGCTCATAGTGAAGGCTGTCCTCGGCAAATTATTGCTTATAGCAAATTGGTTTATGGTTTCCAATGTCATATGGAGTTAACCCATGAGGTAGTTGAAAAGTTGATTGCCCATTCGCAAAATGACCTTAGTCAAGCGGCTAAATATCGTTTTGTTGATACAGAGGAAAAATTACGCCTACATGATTATAGTAAAATGAATTATAAACTCTTTGTTTTTTTGGATAAGCTAAGTCAATACTATCTGTCTGCTTCTACAAATTAAATTCTATTATCGTTCATGGTTGGTTGTTCGAAATTATGCAAAATATTAAAAGTAGACAACCCCGAAAAACGAAGTAAATTGAGGTTAAAATTAGATAAAGAGTATTTAATCTTAAAACGTAAAATTAACTGATGGAAAATCGTAAGTTTTTTAGAAGGTCTTTCTTTGCATAATGGTAAGATTGGGAAAGATATTGGTGGAGGGCTTTGTCAATTAGGCAATTTGATTTATTGATTATCCAATCATTAAATAGTTCTGAACTATTCAAACAATAGATTGTGAGATAAGCAATTTGACCGTATACTCTGTAAAATATAGCAATAACGAATATCTAATTTTTGAAAGGAGTATCTTCATGGCTTACACTCTTGCACCTCTACCTTATGCTTATGACGCATTAGAACCGTATATTGACTCGGAAACGATGCATCTTCATCATGACAAACATCATCAAACTTATGTCAATAATGCAAATGCGCTCTTAGAGACTTTACCGGCAGAACTTAAAGAATTATGTCCTGAAACTTTACTTAAAAATTTAGATAAAGTGCCAGCTGATAAACTAACAGGTATCAAAAACAATGTGGGTGGTCACGTTAATCACACCCTATTTTGGGAATTACTTAAAGTTGGTACCGAGCTTAAAGGTGAACTTAAAGCAGCTATTGAAAAAGATTTCGGTTCTGTAGACGCATTCAAAGAAAAATTTTCAAACGCAGCAGCCACTCGTTTTGGTTCTGGTTGGGCTTGGTTAGTGTTACAAAATGGTAAACTTGAAGTAGTTTCAACCGCAAACCAAGATTCTCCTGTCATGGGCGAAAAATTCTCAGGTGTTTTAGGTACGCCTATTTTAACATTAGATGTCTGGGAACACGCATATTACTTAAAATACCAAAATCGTCGTGTTGATTATATTGGTGCATTTTGGAATGTAATTAACTGGGATAAAGTTGCTGAGTTATACGCTCAAGCAAAAAAATAACTGTTTTTAGTATAGTTACTCAATTATCAATGACGCTTAATGCGTCATTTTTATTTATTGGTATTAATTTCCAATCATCGTATCTGCAAATTGGCAATTGCTAAATTATACTTAAATCCGCTACAATGGGCGATTAATTGAAAATCGCAAAACCGAACTAAATAATACATGTTTGAAATTAATCCGATAAAATCCAAAATAGCCGAACTTACCGAGCGCACTGATGTAATTCGGGGGTATCTTTGACTATGATTTAAAAAAAGAGCGACTTGAAGAAGTTAATGCCGAATTAGAACAATCTGAAGTCTGGGCAGATCCCGAAAAAGCACAAGCGTTAGGCAAAGAGCGGGTAACGCTTGATGAAATCATCAATACAATAGATTCTTTAACTCAAGGCCTTGACGATGCTGAAGGTCTGCTTGAACTTGCCATTGAAGCCGACGATCAAGATACGTTTGATGAAGCAAATCTAGAGCTTGAACAGTTAGAAAAAAAACTGGCTGGGCTAGAGTTTCGTCGAATGTTTTCAGGCGATTACGATAGCGCAGATTGTTATTTAGATATTCAGTCAGGTTCTGGAGGTACTGAAGCACAAGATTGGGCTGAAATGTTACTGCGAATGTATTTACGCTGGGCAGAATCTAAAGGCTTTACAACAGAAGTCATGGAAGTATCTGATGGTGATGTTGCAGGAATTAAATCGGCGACCATTAAAGTATCAGGCGACTATGCTTACGGTTGGTTACGTACCGAAACAGGCGTCCACCGTTTAGTACGAAAAAGTCCTTTTGATTCGGGTAATCGCCGTCATACATCATTTGCTTCTGTTTTTGTCTATCCAGAAATTGATGATAATATTGATATCGATATCAATCCTGCCGATCTTCGTATTGATGTCTATCGGGCATCAGGTGCTGGTGGACAGCATGTCAATAAAACCGAATCTGCTGTTCGAATTACGCATATACCAACGGGAATTGTTACCCAGTGTCAAAATAATCGTTCTCAGCATAGTAATAAAGATCAAGCAATGAAACAGTTAAAAGCGAAACTGTATGAGCTTGAAATGCAGAAGAAAAATGCTGAAAAGCAACAGATGGAAGAGAACAAATCGGATATCGGTTGGGGTAGTCAAATCCGTTCTTATGTGCTTGATGATTCAAGAATCAAAGATTTGCGTACCGGCGTTGAAACACGCAACACTCAGGCCGTTTTAGACGGTGATTTAGATCAATTTATTGAAGAAAGCTTAAAAGCAGGTTTATAAACTGCTTGGTGATAAATAAAAGGTAAAATTATGTCAACACAGCAAGAGCAACAAAACCATATTGAAGAGTTAAATAACGAGTTAACTATACGTCGTGAAAAACTAGCAAATATTCGCGAGCAAGGCATTGCTTTCCCAAATGACTTTCGTCGTGATGCTATTTCAAGTGATCTTCATAAATTGTATGACGATAAAACCAACGAAGAATTAATTGAGAATAAAATTACTGTCACTGTTGCCGGTCGAATGATGATGCGCCGTATAATGGGTAAAGCTTCTTTTGTCTCTTTACAAGACGTTGCTGGGCAAATTCAACTTTATGTAACGCGTGGTGATCTTCCCGAAAATTACTACAACGAGCAATTTAAAAAATGGGATTTAGGGGATATTGTCGGTGCTAAAGGTTATTTATTTAAAACTAAAACTGGCGAACTTTCTATTCACTGTGAAGAAATTCGCTTATTAACTAAAGCACTTCGTCCATTACCGGATAAATTCCATGGTCTTGCAGATCAAGAAATGCGTTATCGTCAACGCTACTTGGATCTCATCACAAATGAAGAGTCGAGAAATACGTTTATCGCTCGTTCAAAAGTGGTAACTGAAATTCGCAATTTCATGCTTGAAAATCACTTTATGGAAGTTGAAACACCGATGATGCAAGTTATTCCTGGTGGGGCGTCAGCGAAACCTTTTATTACGCATCATAATGCCCTTGATTTAGATATGTACTTACGTATCGCACCAGAACTTTACTTAAAACGTCTGGTTGTCGGTGGTTTTGAGCGTGTCTTTGAAATTAATCGTAACTTCCGTAATGAAGGGGTATCGCCAAGACATAATCCAGAATTTACCATGATGGAAATGTATATGGCATATGCTGATTATAAAGATTTGATTGTGCTAACTGAAGCATTATTCCGCCGTCTGGCAATCGCTGTAACGGGTAATACCGTTGTTCAATATGGTGAACATACCTTCGATTTTGGTAAACCATTTATTAAAATGACAATGCGTGAAGCTATTTGTCATTATCGTCCAGAAACCAATAATGCTGATTTGGATGATTTTGATAAAGCATGTGCTATTGCTAATGCAGTAGGTATCAAAATTGAAAAAGGTTGGGGACTTGGTCGAGTTGTGACTGAAATTTTTGAAGAGGTTGCTGAAGCTAATCTGATTCAACCGACATTTATTACCGAATATCCTGCTGAAGTATCACCACTGGCTCGTCGAAATGATGAAAATCCATTTGTTACAGACCGATTCGAGTTCTTTATTGGTGGGCGTGAAATTGGCAATGGCTTCTCAGAACTTAACGATGCGGAAGACCAAGCTCAACGTTTTGCTGATCAAGTGTCACAAAAAGATGCCGGTGATGATGAAGCAATGTTCTATGATGAAGATTATATTACGGCTTTAGAACATGGCTTACCGCCAACAGCAGGATTAGGTATTGGTATTGACCGAACGGTGATGCTATTTACGAATAGTCATACTATTCGTGATGTCATTTTATTCCCAACCATGCGTCCAATAAAATAAGATACTCTACTATTAAAAACTCACTTATCTCAATAAATAAGTGAGTTTTTTATTCCAATGCAAATATCTCTTATATATCTAAATAATATTTTTTAATTTAACTTACCACCACTCCCAAAATAGATACAATATTATATTTATCAATTGATTATTAAATAAGTAAGCCATTACTGACTTTTCTAGACAAACTGAATAATGTTTTTCATGCAACTAAAAATGTGAGTTCATCTTAATCAAGCGTATTTCAACAATTCAATATTTTTTAAATTGAATCAGTATAAATAAAATACAGAAAAATAATGATACTTTCTTAAAATCTACAAAATTAAATAAGTTATCACTTACCAACCACAGAAATGGGACTCAACATAGTCATTCATCGTGATAAAATCAGGACTAAAAATTAAACTTTATTTAATGTAAAATTAGGATAAGTTTCTTATCGATTAAGAAAAACGACGAATAACATGTCATTAACCAGAGACTAAAAAAAGTGAGTGTCTACTCACTTTTCATTGATAAATGAATGATATATTTTATGAAAATACCACACCCTTTCTTTAGCTTTAGTTACCACGGTTAACGATTAATTCGTTAACCGTGATATCTATTAATCTTAATCAGTTTTTACTGTTTTGCTCGGATAAGGTAAGATTAAATTTAATAAAATAGCTAAAATGCCACATAAACTTATCCCTTGCAATGCGTAAGAACCAAAATCAAAAATCATCCCACCAATACCAAACACCAACACTAATGAAACAATACACATATTGCGCGAAACAGAAAGATCAACTTTATGTTTGATTAATATATTAATGCCAACGGATGCAATCGAACCAAATAAAAGCACCATAATTCCGCCCATGACAACAGTTGGGATAGTACTCAAAAATGCGCCGATTTTACCAATAAATGACATTAAAATCGCCCAAATTGCTGCCCATGTCATTACACGAGTTTTGAAGTTTCGTGTTAAGGTGACGGCCCCAATCACTTCTGCATAGGTGATACAAGGCGGGCCACCAAAAAAGCCTGCGGTTGAAGTTGCTAATCCATCCCCCAAAAGTGTGCGTTGTAATCCCGGTTCACGAGTATAATCTTTGCCAGTAACAGAACTAATCGCCATAATATCACCAACGTGCTCAATCGTTGGTGCAATAACAATAGGTATCATATATAAAATAGCTTGCCAATGAAATTCAGGAAAAGTGAAATCCGGTATCTTAAACCATGGTGCATCAATAACCGGTTGAAAGTTGACAATACCCATTATCCAAGACATCACATAACCAACGACAATACCTGCAATAATTGGAACAAGTTTGAAAAACCCTTTTGCCCAAATTGCCACAATCAGCGTAGTCAATAATGAGGACATTGAAATCATAATTAATTGATAATCCTTAACCTGAAGGCCACTATCTTTACCCATTGCCATACCCACTGCGACAGGCGCAAGAGATAAACCAATGACCATTATAATAGGACCAGTTACCACTGGCGGTAAAATACGATCGATAACATGTTTGCCATTTAGTTTGACTAATAAAGCAAAAAACATAAACACAAATCCTGCTGCAACCAATCCCCCCAAAGTTGCAGGAATCCCCCATTGAGCTACACCAAAAGAGATCGGTGCAATAAAGGCAAATGAGGAAGCTAAAAATACCGGTACTTTGCCTTTCGTGGTGAGTTGAAACAATAATGTGCCTATACCCGCTGTAAACAATGCGACATTAGGATTTAAACCCGTTAATAGTGGCACTAACACTAACGCACCAAAAGCAACAAAGAGCATTTGTGCACCAGTAAAAATATCTTGCCAAGCAACTTTCTCCTGTGACGCTTTATATTTTTGTTTATCATTTATTTTATTTGACATGTTGATCATCTCCACTTCAACTTAATCTTTTAACCTCATTTTTTATGCATAAAAAAACCGGCTTAGCCGGTTTAAAAAATGAAATTTTATTTAGTGCCGAATATTTTATCTCCAGCATCGCCAAGCCCTGGTAAAATGTAACCTTGTTCATTTAACCGTTCATCAATGGATGCTGTATAGAGTTCAACATCTGGATGGGCTTTTTCTAATGTTTTGATACCTTCAGGTGCAGCCACTAAAACTAATACTTTAATATTTTTACACCCTGCTTGTTTTAATAAATCAATCGTCGCCACCATTGAACCACCCGTTGCTAGCATAGGGTCAACAACCAAAGCCATTCGTTCCGCAATGTCCGACGTTAATTTTTGAAAATAAGGGACAGGCTCAAGGGTCTCTTCATTACGATAAAACCCAACGACGCTAATACGAGCACTAGGCACATGCTCAAGCACACCATCCATCATACCTAAACCGGCACGCAGGATTGGTACTACAGTTATTTTTTTACCTTTGATTTGCTCAATTTGAACAGGTCCACACCAACCTTCAATGGTCACTTTTTCAGTAGGTAAGTCAGCCGTGGCTTCATAAGTTAATAAACTACCAACTTCGCTGGCAAGCGCACGAAAGTCTTTAGTACTAATATCATGTTCGCGCATTAAACCGATTTTATGACGTACAAGAGGGTGTTTAACTTCAACTATTTTCATGGGGGGCCTCAGTGTTATTTTGCTGAAAGATTTTGGTCACTTTAAATAACCACTGAGGGGTGATTTTAACATAGATAGAAGCGAGAGAAAACTCAAATTAAATTGCTAAGTTTTATAAAACTAAAAAAGATAATAATATGTAAAAAGTATAAAATTGATGAAAAATTTGTTTTATGTAATTTTTTTGATTAGAATAACCAGCCGCCTTAATAAGGTGGTTTTTAATTGTTAATTATTAAATTTTATAGGAAAGAAATAGGATGAATTGGTTTATTAATTGTTTTACAAAAAATTATGTTAATTTTAATGGCCGTGCTCGTCGTCAAGAGTACTGGATGTTTATTTTATTCTTATTAATTATACAAGCTGTGAATCTTAGTGTGATAGGTTTTATTTCTGAAACTTTAAGCGCTATCTTATATCTTATTGTTGCATTTGGGAGCTTATTACCTAATCTTGCTGTAACTGCTCGTCGTTTACACGATACAAATAAATCAGGCTGGCTCATGTTGATCGCTCTTATTCCTCTTGTTGGTGGTATTATTTTAATCGTCTTTTTAGCTACAGATTCAACACCTGGTAGCAACCAATATGGCGAAAATCCTAAAGGGATTCAGTAAGTTTTTTTATTCTCATCAGCTAACCTGATGAGAATATTAACAACACATTATCGTATTGACTATTTTTAGTTTAACTTCACTTCTAAATCGCTTTAAAAAAACCCAATAATTTATATAATTATGTCTAATTTCAAGGTAATTTAGGTTGCCAGTCAATAGCTGCTTTACCTTGTTGCACAATAAGATCATTAGCTTTGGAAAAATGTTTACAACCTAAAAATCCACGATGGGCTGATAAAGGTGAAGGATGCACAGAAGTTAATACATGATGCTTTTGCCGATTAATAAATTGCCCTTTTTTTTGCGCAGGTGATCCCCATAATAAAAACACCACTCCCTCAAGATGTTTGTCTATAGCCGCTATAACATTATCGGTAAAAGTCTCCCAACCTATTTTGGCATGTGAATGAGCTTGACCAGCTTCCACCGTTAATACTGTATTAAGCAAAAGTACCCCTTGAGTCGCCCAAGATGCTAAATAACCATGAGAAGGGATCTGAAAACTAGGAATATCGGTAGATAACTCTTTATAAATATTTAATAATGAAGGAGGAGGTTTAACTCCCGGTAACACGGAAAAGGAAAGTCCATGTGCTTGATTCGGTCCATGATAAGGATCTTGACCTAAAATGACAACTTTGATGTCATTAAAAGCAGTAAAACGAAATGCATTAAATACATCGTGTTGAGGAGGATAAATGATTTTACCGCTATTACGCTCAGCGGTAACAAATTGCATGATTTTTTGAAAATAAGGTTTGTCTTTTTCAGTACCAATAACATCATGCCATGTTAATTGTGTTGTCATAGTTTGTCCACGCCGTAAAAATTACTGAATATATCTTGCTGAGAAATTCTCATTTTTACTCATCATAACCTATAGTGCTCTAAAAGTTAAATAAAAGGTACAGCTTATCGTATTAATAGCTTTTTTTGACTTTAATCAAATTATATAAGTGTTATATTAACCCTAATATTTTAGGGGCAATAACGCTCATAGGAGGTTTTAAAATGATTACAGGTATCCAAATTACTAAAGCTGACAACTCAGCACTTCTTAATTCTTTTTGGTTATTAGATGACTCAACTAATGAAGCGCGTTGTGTCGCAGCTAAATCAGTATATAAAGAAGATCAAGTTATTCCAACAGCTGAACTTGGTCAGTTTGAATATCGTGAAATTCCTTTAGATATTGCACCAACTATCAAAGTTGAAGGTGGACAACATTTAAATGTTAACGTACTTCGTCGTGAAACACTTGAAGATGCCGTACAACACCCAGAAAAATATCCACAATTAACTATTCGTGTTTCTGGTTATGCTGTACGTTTTAACTCATTAACAGCAGAACAACAACGCGACGTTATCGCTCGTACATTTACAACTAAAATGTAATTTTTTGATAACACATTATAAAACCCAGTACTTACTGGGTTTATTTTTATCTGTTATTTATCAGCTCAATCAACCCAGCCTCAATCGTGTGATCAAACTGGAACGAAATCACATTAAATATATAGAAAGCATCTTATTTTGTCTTGCGATATACTGAGCAAGATAAATGGCTAATACCTCATCTTTACCAAGCAACAACCTACTTCTAACAACTGTTAACTATATTCTGGCAATGAATTCTGTTTTTATTAGTTTCTAAAGTTGCATTAATTGCAACTTCTATTTAATCAGATCGATCGATATCTCAATAGATTTAATTCTTTTTTGAAGGATACCTATTAATAGCATTTATACAGCTGTACTACTAAATTTGAGAAGATATATCGCTTAAAACAGCGAAAAGTAGATAATAAAGAGTATGTTTAAACATTATGGTAATAGCATCTAATAAAATCAAAGATAAAAGCATAAAAAAACAAGATTAGCAAAACTAATCTCGTTTATAGCTAAATCCGTCTTTTTAACCAAAAAACTTCTTCACTTTATCAAAAAAGCTTTTCTCTTTTGGACTGTGCTTAGAGCTTTTATCGGCTTTAAAACTTTCACCTAACTCTTTAAGCAATTCCTTCTGTTTACTGGTTAAATTAACTGGTGTTTCAACAACCACATGGCAATAAAGATCACCAATTGAACTTCCACGTAACGATTTAACGCCTTTACCTCGTAAGCGGAACACTTTACCTGTTTGTGTTTCAGCAGGGATAGTTAAGCTTACTTTACCATTAAGTGTTGGTACTTCTACTTCTCCACCTAGCGATGCTAAAGCAATATTAATTGGAATTTCACAATGTAAGTTAGTACCATCACGTTCAAAAATAGCATGTGGTTTAATTTGCATTTGAACATATAAATCACCAGCTGGTGCACCATTTAAACCTGCTTCACCTTCTCCAGAAAGTCGAATACGACTACCGGTATCAACTCCGGCAGGAATCGTTACAGAAAGCGTTTTAGTTTTCTGAACTCGTCCTTCACCATGACATTTTTTACATGGATTTTTTACTACTTTACCCCGACCATGACAGGTTGGACACTCTTGCTGCACAGCAAAAAAGCCTTGTCGCATTTGTACAACACCTGCACCATGACAGGTTTCACACGTCATTACATCTGAAGCTTTTTCAGTTCCTTGTCCGTGACAAACATCACAAGTTACCCAAGTCGGTACTTTTATCTCTTTGCTGACGCCTGCAGCAGCTTCTTCCAGTGTTAACGAGATATTATATTGCAGATCCGCACCGCGTGAGGAAGTTTGACTACGTCCACGACCACCACCAAAGAAATCACTAAAGATATCATCAAATGCAGAACCTCCGCCAAAACCACCGAAGCCACCAAAACCACCGCCGCCTGCGCCGCCATGCCCTTGTTCAAAGGCTGCATGACCATATTGATCATAAGCCGCTTTCTTCTGCGAATCGGTTAATACTTCATAAGCTTCCTTAACTTCTTTGAATTTCGCTTCTGCTTCAGCTTTATTATCCTGATTTTTGTCAGGATGATATTTCATGGCTAGGCGTTTATAGGCTTTTTTTATCTCAGCTTCACTGGCACTTTTACTCACGCCTAATGTTTCATAATAATCTTTCTTCGCCATAATTAACCTTTATTTTTTATTGCATAAACAACTAAACGGGCTTGAGTTACCTCGCGCCCGTTTAATGTGTTACATGTCTAAAACTCGTTGAAATAACTCATTAAAAAACATTTTAGTTAACGATTATTTTTTATCATCATCAACTTCTTTGAAGTCAGCATCAACAACATCATCTTGTGCCGAAGCGCTACCATTATTTGCTTGACCTGCAGATTGATCTGCTTGAGCTTGTTGTTGAGCTAATTCAAGTAATTTTTTTGATGCTTCCATTAACACATTGATTTTAGCTTCAATTTCAGCTTTATCTTCACCACGAGCAGCATTTTCTAATGCAGTTACCGCATCTTCAATCGCTTTTTTATCATCAGCAGATAATTGATCGCCTGCATCAGTCACTTGTTTACGAGTTGAGTGAACAAGGTGATCTGCTTGGTTACGTACTTGTGCTAACTCTTCAAACTTACGGTCAGCTTCAGCATTCGCTTCCGCATCATTGACCATTTTTTGGATTTCTTCTTCACTTAAACCTGAAGAAGCTTTAATGGTAATGTTTTGTTCACGACCAGTATTTTTATCTTTTGCTGATACATGTAAGATACCATCGGCATCAATATCAAAGGTCACTTCAATTTGTGGCATACCACGTGGTGCAGCTTGAATACCATCAAGGTTAAATTGACCTAGTGATTTATTATCACCAGCACGTTTACGCTCACCTTGTAATACATGAATCGTTACCGCAGATTGGTTGTCTTCAGCCGTTGAGAACACTTGACTATGTTTAGTTGGAATAGTCGTATTTTTCTCAATTAAGGTAGTCATTACACCACCCATCGTTTCGATACCTAAAGACAATGGTGTAACGTCAAGTAATAATACATCTTTAACATCACCACCTAATACACCACCTTGTACCGCAGCACCTACTGCTACTGCTTCGTCAGGGTTAACGTCTTTACGTGGTTCTTTACCAAAGAAGTCTGCAACCGCTTTTTGAACCATTGGCATACGGGTTTGACCACCAACTAAAATTACATCTTTAATATCAGAAACAGTAAGACCTGCATCTTTTAATGCTGTTTTCACTGGTTCCATTGAGCGTTTAACTAAATCTTCGACTAAAGATTCAAGTTTAGCGCGTGTCACTTTGATATTTAAATGTTTAGGGCCTGATGCATCAGCTGTGATATAAGGTAAGTTGATATCCGTTTGTTGCGCTGATGACAATTCGATTTTTGCTTTCTCTGCAGCTTCTTTTAAACGTTGCATTGCAAGTGGATCATTTTTAAGATCGAAACCTTGTTCACGTTTAAACTCATCAACTAAATAGTTAATTAAACGAGAGTCAAAATCTTCACCACCTAAGTGAGTATCACCATTAGTTGCTAATACTTCGAATGTTTTTTCGCCATCGACATCATCAATTTCGATAATTGAAATATCAAATGTACCACCACCAAGGTCATAGACTGCAATTGTGCGGTTACCCACATCTTTATCTAAACCATAAGCAAGTGCAGCAGCTGTTGGTTCGTTAATAATACGTTTAACATCTAGACCAGCAATACGACCCGCATCTTTAGTTGCTTGACGTTGAGCATCATTAAAATAAGCTGGAACGGTAATAACCGCTTCTGTTACTGGCTCACCAAGATAATCTTCTGCAGTTTTCTTCATTTTCTTTAGTACTTCAGCAGAAATTTGTGGTGGCGCAATTTTTTGACCTTTTACATCTACCCACGCATCGCCGTTATCAGCTTTAACAATTTTATATGGCATAATACCCACATCACGTTGTACTTCAGCATCTTCATAACGACGACCAATTAAACGTTTAATTGCAAATAATGTATTTTGTGGATTTGTTACTGCCTGACGTTTTGCTGGTTGACCGACTAAAATTTCACCATCTTGTGTGTAAGCAATAATCGACGGGGTTGTACGGTCACCTTCAGCATTTTCTAAAACTTTAGCTTGACCATTATCCATTACTGCAACACATGAATTTGTTGTACCTAAATCGATACCAATAATTTTACCCATAATCTTTTCTCCTCAAAACCTGTATTTTATTTCTTATATATAAGACTGAAATTGTGATTTTCAAGTCTTTAATTTAGTCAAAGAAATGTTAGTGTTTCCACATAGATGGGAACATTATTATTAATATCAAGGGGGGGAATGAAAAATTATTTTTGCATAAATCTTGATTATAAAGTTTTCTACACTTATTATTGCCGCTCTTTTTTTATTAAGACACATTTTATAGGATCCTTATGGAACAAACTAAACTTGCAAATCCAGGTCCACTAGGACTAATGGGATTTGGTATGACAACCATTTTATTGAATATTCATAATGCGGGATTTTTCCCTGTGATGACAGCAATCGTATCTATGGGTATTTTTTATGGTGGACTAGCACAAGTGATCGCTGGAATTTTAGAATTTCGCAAAGGTAACACTTTTGGGACAACAGCGTTTACTTCATATGGTTTCTTTTGGATTGCGCTTGTTGGCATTTGGTATTTACCAACCTCACCAGCAACAGCACCAACCGATGCAACCTTTGTTGGTATCTTCCTCGCATTATGGGGGATTTTCACCGCATTCATGTTTATCGGTACGTTAAAAGGTAATCGAGTATTACAATTTGTTTTTGCTAGTTTAACTGTCCTGTTTGCTTTATTAGCAATTGGTAATATTTCTGGTAATCACAGCATCATTCATATCGCAGGCTTTGAAGGGATTATTTGTGGTGCAAGTGCGATTTATTTAGCAATGGCTGAAGTACTTAACGAACAATACGGACGCACTATTTTACCAATTGGTGCACCTAAAGGCGCTGCTCACTAATTGTCGCTGTTATTAAAACAAGTGATGAGAGCAATAAAAAACGGGGTAATTTCCCCGTTTTTTTATATCAATGAATAACAACATTTAACGCTTATTTTTTATAAGCATCATTATGTACACCTACTGCCGCACGGCCTGATGGATCATTAAGATTTTTGAATGACTCATCCCATTCAATCGCTTTTGCCGTAGAACAAGCAACAGTTGGACCACCCGGCACACAATGTGCTGCACTTTCAACCGGGAATAGCTCGTCAAAAATTTCTCGGTACATGTAAGCTTCTTTCGACGTTGGCGTATTATAAGGGAAACGGAATTTTGCATTTTCCAATTGTTGATCCGTGATTTTGCTTTCTGCGATCTCTTTTAAAGTATCGATCCAACTATAACCAACACCATCAGAGAATTGCTCTTTTTGACGCCAAACCACAGACGCAGGTAAATAAGATTCAAATGCTTCACGAACAATGTGTTTTTCCATTTTTCCGTTACTACCACACATTTTATCTTTCGGATTAAGGCGCATTGCCACATCTAAGAATTTCTTATCAAGGAATGGAACACGAGCTTCAACGCCCCATGCCGCCATCGCTTTATTAGCACGTGCACAATCATACATGTGTAACGCGGCTAATTTTCGCACCGTTTCTTCATGGAACTCTTTAGCATTTGGCGCTTTATGGAAATAGAGGTAACCACCAAATACTTCGTCAGCACCTTCACCAGATAACACCATTTTAATACCCATTGCTTTAATTTTTCTTGCCATTAAATACATTGGCGTAGAAGCACGGATAGTTGTGACATCATAAGTTTCAATAAAATAAATGACATCACGAATGGCATCAATACCTTCTTGAATAGTAAAGTTAATTTCGTGGTGAACTGTACCAAGATGATCGGCAACCGCTTGTGCTGCTTTAAGATCTGGCGCACCTTTTAAACCCACTGCAAATGAATGCAATTGTGGCCACCAAGCTTCAGATTTTTCATGATCTTCAACACGACGCGCTGAGAATTTTTTAGTGATTGCCGAAATAACGGAAGAATCAAGCCCACCAGATAATAAAACGCCATAAGGCACATCTGACATAAGATGGCTTTTAACAGACTCTTCCAATGCTATACGAAGCGCATTAATGTCTGTTTTATTATCTTTGACATTTTCGTAATCCATCCAATCACGTTTATAGTAGGTTTTAATTTCACCTTCAGTGCTCGATAAATAGCATCCAGGAGGAAAAGCTTCAATCGTTTTACAAACGGGTACTAACGCTTTCATCTCAGAGGCGACATAGAATGTACCATTTTCGTCGTGACCCATATACATTGGGATAATACCAATGTGATCACGACCAATAAAGTAAGTACCTTTATTAATATCATAAAGAATAAAGGCAAACATACCTTGTAGTTCATCAAGACAATCAATTCCTTTTTCTTGATAGAGCGCTAAGATAACTTCACAGTCAGAACCTGTTTGGAATTCATAGCGATCTTTGTACTGATTTCGGAGTTCTTGATGATTATAAATTTCGCCATTCACCGCTAAAACGAGAGTTTTATCTTTATTATAAAGCGGTTGAGATCCTGTATTAACATCTACAATTGATAAACGTTCATGAGCAAGAATTGCTTTATCAGAAGCAAAAATACCAGACCAATCCGGCCCACGATGACGCTGTAGACTTGATAGTTCTAATGCTTTTGTTCGTAGTTGTTCCGGATCTGATTTAATATCAAGAATACCTAAAATCGAACACATTGATTTTCTCCACTTAAAATCGCAAACGCGATACTATTTGTACGTAAAAATAACTATATGAAAATTTGAAAAAATTTTTTTATTTTAAATTACTTTGCCCTTTATTCTTACCCAGCTTAAAGCGCAAATAATAAAGGTAGACAGCATACACACTATTTATAAACAATTAAAGTCCCAAGTCGTGATACTTTTCCTATCGTTGCAAAAAGAACTTAACGACTTTATAACATCATCACTTTCTTTTCCATTGACCTTGTTGTTTTATAAATTGTCCAGCAGGTGTTTTTTCCTGAGCTTTTGTTCCCGCTCTCACTTCAACTTCGTTCAAAGGAACGTTACTTTCAGCAGAAACTTTTTGATATTCTTGTTTACGCGCTTGATTAATGAGTTGCGCTATTTCACTTGCATTGCTTTCGTTTTTAACTACACCTAAATAACCATCCTCTTGTTCGCCCACTAAACCACTCGCTTTTGCTTGACTTAATGCGTTAATCGCTTGATCTAAATTTAATGCAAACACGGGTAAAGATAAAGTTGCTGTTAATAATGCAATCGTTAACTTTTTATAAATAGTCATAATAACCCCTTTAATAAATACTTTATATTTCATTAACGCCAAAGTGATTTACACTTTTAATTCACTTTTGACAACGCCAACCAAAATATAATCGTGAATCTTCAATAAATAATTAATATAAACCAGATTTATTAATTACATTGTCTAACGCTTTATCAACCTTTATGTTGATTTCATGGTCTATTTTAACATTTAGATTTATGTTTATTGGTTCATTGGGAGCCTGAACTCTAACCGTCGGTGAGCATCCCATTAATACGCTACTCACTACCATGACTGCAATCACATTCCGTATCATAAAAATAGCCTCTTTCATTTATCATGATTTTTTTTCAATCGTGCTTCAATTCGTTTACGAATCGGTTCACTAATTTGGTCTGATAAGAGTAAACTGGTCATTAATTTAGCGATATTTTCTTCAAGCGTGATATTTAAATTCACCGCTTTACCATTTTGCACATCTAAATTATTTCCTTGAATAGTCAGACCTAACTTAGCAATATCATTAGCGTAATCAACTTTACTCGATAGCTTAGTATAATGAAAATTTTTAAGAATATCAGTGAGTATTTTCATATTTGGATTATTTTTTACATAATCTTTTAGCGCTGAATTTTCAAACTGTAATTCACCCTGATTAGTTGAAACTAGTTGACCATTTTTAATTACCAACTTATATGATAGCTCATTGTTGTTTTTAACTTCGCTTAATGTAATTGGTAAGATGCCATCTATCGCCCCATTACCGGCAAGCCCTTCAACCGGATATTTGGCTAACACATCTTTTAACTGTATTTGTTTTAGTCTGACATTAATTTGTTGAGGCAATCTGGTTAAATTCAATTTTCCTTTATCAACAAACAGCTGACCAGAAAATAGCCTCGCTTGTAATTTTTTCCACGTAATGATGCCTCTTGTCGGAGCAGTTAAAGTTGATGAATAAGCGCCAGCAACATTAACTTTTTCAAAACCGATGCCAAGATTGATTTCTTGGATATGTAAATCAGATGTGGAAAGCGTAAAATTATTGTTGTTAACCGAAAGATAAATATTACCTGTTGCCGATTTAATCTCACTATTTTTATAAAGACCATTAAACTCACTAATCGTTAATTGACCTGTCGCTGAGGTTTGATTCAATTGAAATGGAAGCAGTGACTGAACTTGAAAGCGGATATTTCCTCTTAGATCATTAATAATGAAATCTTCCGAAACATTCGCTTTTTTTAAGCTAAATGACGCATCATTCAAATTGGTTAGAGTAAGCTGTTTTTGAGTTATCGATCCTTTAAACGGTAAGGATAAATCGCCATTTTGTATGCCAAATTGAGCTAATGAGGTCGTTAACATGCCATGTTGAATCTCAATACGGGAATCGGCTTCATTAAATTGTAAAACAGTCGATAACTTTGCAGCATATTGGGTATTGGTGGATAACTCAAGCTGTATAGCTTGTGGCTGTTTATTCATATCTAGCTTGATATCAAACAAAGGCACTTTGTTTTGATAAAAACGCAACGAATGAATATGAATAGCTTTAGGTAACCAATACAACATTGATGAAAAAGATGAGGTATCAAATTCAGATCGATCAAGATGATCAGCCTCGCCATCAACTCCATGATCGCTAATATTCTCTACTTTAGCATTAACGGGCTGCCAATAGATATCTACATTTTCTGCTGATAGATTTGACCACGAAACATGCAAATTTTTTGCCGTTAAGGATAATTGTGATTGCTGAGAAACGGTAAAAGTATCAAATGATAGCCCATCCAAACTAATATTAAAGCCATGCCAATCTAAGGTTAACTGATTTTTTTGCTTAAAAGACAACCAATAATGCCATCCAAACAGACCTAGCAATGAAATAATCAGCATAAAAATAAATGAAAACCAATAGCGTTTTTTCAAGCGAGCCATAAATAAACTCTCTACTTAGCAAGGTTTATTGCCGAGTGTTGCTCGGCAATGCAATAATATTACGCTGGTGACTGTTCTCGCTGTGCGATATAAGCTAATGCTTTATCAATTCTAGATAATGTTCGTTTTTTTCCAATGGCAAATACCGTTGCATCCACGGATGGCGATTGCCCAATTCCTGTTACTGCAACACGCAATGGCATCCCCACTTTACCCATTCCAACATCAAGTTCAGTCGCCGTGGCTTCAATAGCATGATGAATTTTATCAATTTGCCAGTCAAAATCAGCAATTGCACCAATTTTAGCTTTGATGAGTTCTAACGGCTCTTTAGCTACGGGGCGCAAATGTTTTTTAGCCGCATCAGCATCAAAATCATCAAAATCTTGATAACAATAACGACATGATTCCGCCATTTCTTTAAGTGTTTTACAACGTTCACCAAACAATTTAATAATTGTGATTAAATCCGGGCCTTGTGTTAAATCATAGCCTTGATGATTCATATGCCAAACTAAATGTTGAGCGACATAATCAGCATCTAAATGATTAATATAATGATGATTTAACCACAATAATTTTTCAGTATTAAACGCACTAGCAGATTTGCTTACTGCATCTAATGTAAAATAACTAATCATTTCAGGCACGGAGAATATCTCTTGATCACCATGTGACCAGCCTAAGCGTACTAAATAATTGAGTAAAGCTTCCGGTAAGTAGCCATCATCACGGTATTGCATAACACTCACCGCACCATGACGTTTAGATAATTTTTGCCCGTCATCTCCTAAAATCATGGATACATGACCATATTCAGGAAGCGGTGCGCCTAATGCTTTGAGAATATTAATCTGACGAGGTGTATTATTGATATGATCTTCACCACGAATCACATGCGTAATTTCCATATCCCAATCATCCACCACAACACAAAAATTGTAAGTTGGTGAACCGTCTGTTCGTCGAATAATTAAATCATCAAGCTCTTTATTGGCAATCTCAATAGGGCCACGGATTAAATCGTTAAATACGACAACACCGTCAATCGGATTGGCAAAACGGACAACATGCGGTTCACTATGGTTATGTTGTTTTTGGACTTCATCACAACGACAATGACCATCATAACGGGCTTTTTCGCCTTTCGCCATCTGCTCTTCACGCAGTTTTTCTAAGCGTTCTTTTGAGCAATAGCAACGATAAGCTGTTCCTTTAGCGAGCATTTCATCAATCACTTGATTATAGCGATCAAAACGTTTAGTTTGGAAATAAGGACCTTCATCCCATGATAATTCTAACCAATTCATTCCCTCCATGATCGCTTCAATGGCTTCTGGCGTTGAACGCTCTAGATCAGTATCTTCAATACGCAAGACAAATGCACCTTGTGCATGACGGGTATAAAGCCAAGAATAGAGCGCAGTACGTGCTCCTCCAACATGTAAATAACCGGTTGGGCTTGGTGCAAAACGGGTTTTAATTTTCATGAAATAATCCTAATAATAATAAAAAAGAGCACGTAAACGAAAAAAGCGTTAACCGCGCTCTTTTATTCAATTCGGTTAACTAACTAACCAGAATAATAACATTTTGATATAAATTCAGTTTCGTTACTTATTCTAACACGCTAAAAGGTTTGAGCAATAGCCTATTCACGCCTTAAAATCGATCACAAATTTTCAAGATGTTTAAGCTTAAGCTTGCATTTAAATCTAAAACCGTAAACATCTTATAATTTACTAATGCTGATGAAAAATTAGTGTGCTTCATCCCAATTATCACCGACGCCAACATCGACTTTTAATGGCACAGATAATTGATAACAATTTTCCATAATGGATTTGATTTGCGCACTGTACTTATCAACCAATTCTTGTTTGACTTCAAACACTAATTCATCGTGTACTTGCATCACCATTCTAATATTGCCAGACGGTTGATTGTTAATCCAATCACTCATTTTTATCATCGCAGTTTTAATAATATCCGCCGCTGTACCTTGCATTGGCGCATTAATTGCTGCTCGTTCGGCTCCTCGTTTTTCTATGCCGTTAGTCGAGGTGATTTTAGGCAGATATAAACGTCGACCAGATAAGGTTTCGACATAACCTTGCTGTGCTGCCAATTGACGCGTCTCTTCCATGTAAGTTTGTACCCCCGGATAACGTTCAAAATAGCGATCGATATAAAATTGCGCCTCTTTTCGAGGAATATTGATTTGTTTTGATAAACCAAAAGCACTCATTCCATAAATCAAACCAAAATTGACCGCTTTAGCGCGTCTACGTTCTTCCGACGTCACATCTGATTCAGGTTTACTTAACACTTCACTCGCCGTCACTCGGTGGATATCTTTGTCATGGGCAAACGCGTTGAGTAAACTTTTATCTTGCGATAGATGTGCCATGATGCGTAATTCAATTTGTGAATAGTCAGCAGAAATAATCTTATACCCTTCTGGTGCAATAAATGCCTGGCGGATTCGACGCCCTTCTTCATTGCGTACCGGAATATTTTGCAAATTTGGATCATTGGAAGATAAACGTCCTGTTACTGTCCCAATTTGATTGTAATTTGTATGAATACGATGATCGATTGGACTAATCATTAAAGGTAATTTATCTGTATAGGTATTTTTAAGCTTGGCCAGTCCTCGATAAAATAGAATCATACGCGGTAATTCGTACTCATTAGCCAATTCACTCAACACATCTTCACTGGTTGACGGATCACCTTTTGGCGTCTTTTTCAATACGGGCAATTGATGCTTATCAAATAAAATTGCTTGAATCTGCTTTGGCGAAGCAGGATTAAATTTTTCACCGGCCAATGATTGAAGTTCGGCTTCCGTCGCCATTAACTGTTTGGCAAGTTCATGGGAATAATCATTTAACTGTTTAGCATCAACCAATACCCCTGTTCTTTCCATTTCAGCCAACACAATGGCTAAAGGCATTTCAATATCAGTAAACAGTTTAGTTAATTTTGAATCTTTTTCTAACTCTGGCCACAGTTTTTCATGTAATTGTAACGTGATATCTGCATCTTCTGCTGCGTATTGTGTCGTTTTTTCAACATCAATAGCATCAATAGTTACTTGTTTTTTATCCTGCTTGGTTAGCTCATTATAAGTGATGGTTTTATGATTCAAATAACGACTAGCCATACTATCCATATCGTGTCTTTCTGTACTATTTAGTACATACGATTCAAGCATGGTATCAAAGGCAATACCTTGTACTTTAATACCATAGTTAGCCAGTACGCTGTAATCAAATTTAGCATTTTGCGCGATTTTTTTAATCTTCGGATTTTCTAGCACTGGCTTTAATTTCGCCAACACGCTATCAAGCGGTAACTGCTCGGGAACACCAAGATATTGATGAGCAAGTGGAATATAAGCAGCTTCATGCGGCGTGATACTGAGCGAAATCCCGACTAATTTAGCATGCACATGATCGACATTATCCGTTTCAGTATCGAAGGCAAATTGTTGACTTTGGGATAATTTGGTTACCCACTGTTCTAATTGTTTATCAGTCAAAATGCATTGATAATCAGTCTGCTTATTTTTGGCAGATGAATGTTCTTGCGCCAATAACGGCATATTCTGGTTCACATTGACCGCTGATGCTTTTTGATTTTTTAAAAAACTGCCCGATATCAACTCTTTTTGCCAACGATGAAAGCCATAATAAGCAAATAATTCGTTTAATGCATTAACATCCATATCGCTCGACATGAGCTGTTCATTAGTAAAATCTAATTGCACATCGGTTTTAATCGTTGCCAGCAAATAAGACAATTCGGCTTCTTTCTGATTATCAATCAATTTTTGTTTTAACGATTTTGCGCCACGGATTGATAATTTTTCAATATCATCTAAACGTTGATAGATATCTTTAACACTGTTAAATTCAGTTAATAAACTTTGGGCCGTCTTTTCACCTACTCCCGGAACCCCTGGGATATTATCAGACGAATCGCCTCTTAATGCTAAATAATCAATAATCTTTTCGGGTGGCACACCAAATTTTTCCATCACGCCTTTCGGATCAAGCACCGTATTATTCATGGTATTAATCAGGGTAATTTTATCACTGACAAGCTGTGCCATATCTTTATCACCGGTACTGATTAAAACGTCCAGATTCTCTTTTTCAGCCTGCCTTGCCAGTGTACCAATCACATCATCCGCTTCCACACCTTCAATACAGAGTAAAGGCAGCCCCATAGCTTTTAAAATAGTGTGAATCGGTTCAATTTGCGGACGAAGATTTTCCGGCATTGCCTCACGTGTGGCTTTATACTCACTATAGATTTCGTTACGGAAAGAGCCGCCTTTAGCATCGAAAACAACAGCAATATGTGTCGGATTGTACTGATTAATCAGACTACGGATCATATTGATGACACCAAAAATAGCCCCTGTTGGCTCACCTTTGGCATTGGTTAACGGCGGACATGCAAAAAAAGCACGATAGAGATAAGAAGATCCATCAATTAGGATAATTGGTGTTTTATTTGGCATTAGTATTACCCAAAGGTTATTCGCTATAATGGTTAACAGTATACCCCAATTAACAACAATATTCTTATTATCTACAACAATAAAATGTAAAAATCTTTCATATTTACACAATGTTTTAATAGAAAGTTTTAACTTAAAAAACTGTATATTGCAAAATGAGTATTATATAATACTGTATCTTTTTTAACCTGAGTATACGATTAATGACACAGTTAAGTCTTGCTGCACAAAAAGTTAAAGATGCACTGGCAGCTAAAAATCTTGAAACCCCTTCTTGTCGTTTAGCAATGGATAATAGTGAGCGCAAGGCAAAAATCGAAGAACATTTTCGTGAGATCATGAAATTAATGGAGTTGGATCTTACTGATGACAGTCTTGCCGAAACACCACATCGTGTCTCTAAAATGTATGTTGATGAGATTTTTTCTGGACTCTATTATGAAAATTTTCCCAAAATCACACTCATTGAAAATAAAATGCAAGTCGACGAGATGATCACCGTTCGTGATATTACCTTAACCAGTGTCTGCGAACACCATTTTGTCACCATTGACGGCAAAGCCACTGTCTCTTATATCCCTAAAGATAAAGTTATTGGCTTATCCAAAATTAATCGAATTGTTGAATTTTTTTCACAGCGACCACAAGTACAAGAAAGATTAACTCAACAAATACTTGTTGCCCTTCAAACCTTACTTGGCACGGTAAATGTGGCGGTCTCAATCGATGCGACTCACTATTGTGTGAAAGCCAGAGGCATTAAAGATTCAAGCAGTATGACAACCACGACCGCGCTGGGTGGTGGATTTAAAACCAATCCAAGTACCAGACAAGAATTTTTAAGAGCATTACATCACTATTAATATAAGGATATTCAATGAAATTTTTATCACTCATTTTTATGGTATTATTTATAACAGCATGCTCTGAACAGGAATCTGATAATTTTAATAATAACGATAAATTTATTGGTTTTTGGGTAGAAGGTGGTCCCGATTTTAAATATACTGCAACCTATGCCAATCTTGTTGAAATAAGTAAACAAGGGGATAATTACTTTATCAATGAAAACTATGTTTATGGTAATGATCAAACCATTGCGATGCGAAAAGTCACAAAACCCCAAGACAATTTCGATGGACTCGCTTATCCATCAGAAAGAAATTTTGGTTTAGAAAACAGAGTGACTTTTCATGGTGATAACTATTCAAAAATCGGTATATTTAATACAGTTTTCTTTCGAATTTCAAAAGAAGAAGCAGAACAAATTAAACGTGATGTAAAAGAGTGCGAAGAGATAGAAAAAAACCGTTTTTTTATTCCTAAAGCGCAACAAGCTGAATATAAAAAACGGGCAAATGAGCTGGCTTATTGTCGGATTTTTTGGTAACAATCAAAATTGACGTAAACCTAAATTCAGCGGATTTTTGTAACAATCGTATGGGAATTGAATATTTAACAATAATCAAAACTTAAAACTCAAATACAAAACAACCGAAAATCAGCTTTATATTACGTGCATCTTCAAGAAAGATTGGTATAATTCTCGGCTACTTGAGTTAAATTACACAGTTAAATAACACATTTTCATGAAGATCATTCGCGGTATTGCTAATTTAAAAAATCAATTTTCCCAGTGCGTACTGACATTGGGCAATTTTGATGGCATACATTTAGGACATCAGCAATTAATTAACCATTTAATCACCCAAGGTAAAAAATTAAATCTACCAACCGTGGTTATGCTATTTGAACCGCAACCGTTAGAGTTTTTTTGTTCGGAAAATGCCCCTTCCCGATTAACCTCATTTCAAGAAAAAGTGATTTTTATTGAAAAACTCGGTATCGACTATATTATTGCTGTTCCGTTTACTCAAACCTTTGCCAAAATGTCTGCTGATGACTTTATTCAAGCGTGGTTGATAAATCAGTTACGGGCCAAATATATTATTATTGGTGATGATTTTCGGTTTGGGTTTGAACGTAAAGGGGATATTCATCTTCTTGAACACTATGCACAAAAAAATGATTTTACTGTCGAAAGCATGCCAACCTACGTTTGGAATCAGTTACGAATTAGTAGTACCGCGGTGCGTAAAGCTTTACTCAACAATGATTTTGAATTAGCTCGTTGCCTATTAGGGCGTCCGTATAGCATTCAAGGGCGTGTTATTCATGGCAATGCATTAGCAAGGCAATTAGGTTTTCCTACGGCAAATATTCAACTACACCGCAAAAAACCAGCCTTACACGGTGTCTATTTAGTTAACGTCAAAAATTGTTGTAGCCAACAATCTTATTATGGCATTGCTAATATTGGTATAAGACCAACTATTCAAGGAAAAAAAGCCATTTTAGAAGTGAATCTATTTGACTTTTCGGGTGATATTTATGGACAATATTTAGACGTCACCTTCCTCGAAAAATTACGAGACGAGAAAAAATTTGACTCTATAACAGCGTTAAAAGAACAAATTACACAAGATGTTTGCACTGCGAAAAAGATCAGTGCACAATTAACCAATTAAGAAAGTAGTATCAACAAAATTAACTGGAATAAATCAGCATGACAGATTATAAAAATACATTGAATTTACCGGAAACCGGTTTCCCAATGCGAGGTGATCTTGCCAAACGTGAACCGGCAATGTTGCAAAACTGGTACGATAAAGAACTTTATCGCAAAATCCGCCAAGTAAAAAAAGGGAAAAAAGCCTTTATTTTGCATGATGGCCCTCCTTATGCAAACGGCAAACTTCATATTGGTCATGCAGTTAATAAAATTATCAAAGATATTATCATTAAATCAAAAGGTTTAAGCGGTTATGATTCCCCATATATTCCAGGGTGGGACTGTCATGGTCTGCCAATCGAACAAAAAGTTGAAGAACAAGTTGGCAAACCAGGCGTAAAAGTGACACCGGCTGAGTTTCGTCAAATTTGCCGTGACTATGCTGCTTCTCAAGTTGAACTACAAAAAGCTGATTTTATACGTATGGGTGTATTGGGTGATTGGCAAAATCCCTACCGCACAATGAATTACGATACGGAAGCGAACATTATTCGAGCGTTAGGCAAAGTCATCAAAAACGGGCATTTAGTCAAAGGGGCAAAACCTGTTTACTGGTGTACAGATTGTATGTCTTCGTTAGCAGAAGCAGAAGTAGAATATTATGATAAATCTTCACCCGCTATAGATGTAAAATTTAAAGCGGTGGATAACCAAGCTGTTGCGAGTAAATTTGGCGTTCATACCGATTTAACTATTTATGCCGTGATTTGGACGACAACACCTTGGACATTACCCGCTAGCCGAGGTATTGCCTTAAATGCTGAGTTTGAATATCAACTGGTACAAATAAACGATAAAGAATGCTTAATTTTAGCCACTGATCTGGTCGAATCCGTCATGAAACGTGCCGAAATTTCAGAATGGAAAATTCTTGGCAGCTGTAAAGGTGATGCGCTTGAGCTATTACGCTTTAAGCACCCTTTCCTTGATTTTGATGAACCCATTGTACTTGGTGAACACGTTACGGTTGATGCGGGTACCGGTGCGGTGCACACTGCGCCCGGTCATGGTGCGGAAGACTTTTTAGTTGGTCAAAAATATGGGCTTGAAGTTGCTAACCCTGTTGGTGGCAATGGGTGCTATTTACCGGGCACAGGTGCAGGTTTAGATGGCTTATTTGTATTTAAAGCGAATAAAGTTGTGATCGACATATTAAAAGACCACAATGCGCTACTTCATTTTGAAAATATTGAACATAGCTATCCATGTTGTTGGCGTCACAAAACACCGGTTATTTATCGTGCAACACCGCAATGGTTTATTAGCATGGATAAACAAGGTTTACGTGCCCAATCATTAAAAGAAATTAAACAAGTTCGCTGGATTCCGGATTGGGGACAAGCACGAATTGAGACAATGGTTGCTAATCGCCCTGACTGGTGTATCTCTCGTCAACGCACATGGGGCGTACCGATGACGTTATTTGTCCACAAAGAGACCGAAGAGCTACACCCCGATACCCTAGCACTGGTTGAAAAAGTCGCTAAATTAGTTGAACAACACGGTATCCAAGCGTGGTGGGATGCAGATATCAAAGATTTGCTTGGCCCCGATGCAGACGATTATCGCAAAGTGCCAGATACCCTTGATGTCTGGTTTGATTCAGGATCAACTTTCTTTTCGGTAGTCGGTGTACGCCCTGAGTTTGAAGGGCACGAAGCTGACATGTATTTAGAAGGTTCAGATCAACATCGTGGTTGGTTTATGTCATCATTAATGCTATCAACAGCGATTGATAACAAAGCCCCTTATAAGCAAGTGTTAACGCATGGTTTTGTGGTTGACGGTCAAGGTCGAAAAATGTCTAAATCGTTAGGCAATATCGTTACCCCACAAGAAGTTATGGGTAAACTCGGAGCGGATATTCTACGTTTATGGATTGCTTCGACTGATTATTCGGGTGAAATGAGCTATTCTGACGAAATCATCAAACGTGCAGCGGATAGTTACCGTCGTATTCGTAATACAGCTCGCTTTTTACTGGCTAACTTAAACGGCTTTAATCCAGCTAAAGACATGATCAAACCTGAAGATATGGTGGTACTGGATCGCTGGGCGGTCAGCATGGCAAAAGAGGCACAAGATCAAATTATCCAAGCTTACGAAAGTTATGATTTCCATAAAGTCGTACAACGTATTATGCAATTCTGTTCAATCGAAATGGGATCATTCTATTTAGATATTATTAAAGATCGTCAGTACACCGCCAAAAGTGATAGCGTTGCTCGTCATAGTTGCCAAACTGCGTTATATCATATTGCTCAAGCAATGGTACGTTGGATAGCGCCGGTACTATCTTTTACCGCTGATGAAATTTGGCAATATTTACCTTCAGCCGAAAAATCAGAATTTGTATTTGAAGATGAATGGTATAACGAACTATTTAGTTTATCCGATAATGAAACATTAAATAGTGAGTATTGGGCGCAAATTCTAGCAATTCGTAGCGAAGTAAACAAAGTGCTAGAACAAGGTCGTAACGATAAAGTGATTGGCGGTTCTCTTGAAGCTGCTGTTACCCTTTATGCAGACGATCAGATTGCCACAGCACTCGCTAAATTAGAGAACGAATTACGCTTTGTACTACTCACGTCACAAGCCAGCGTGAAACCACTAGACAGTGCGCCACAACAGGCAGTACAAAGTGATATAGCCGGCCTTAAAATCGAGCTCACTAAAGCGCAAGGCGATAAGTGTCCTCGCTGTTGGCATTACACCATTGATAATGAACCAACAACACATTTATGTAAACGCTGTGAAGAAAACATTCATGGTAAGGGTGAAGTTAGACATTTCGCCTAGCAATAGAATGACAGATAAACACGGCTATAAGACAATAGCTTATAGCCACTTATTACATTAAGCGCCGACAACAGTCGGCGAAATATCATCATGAGCATGAACTTTATGAAAAAAGAGAATGGACTTTACTGGTTAATTATTAGCACAATTGTGTTCTTTGTTGATATTGCTAGTAAATTTTGGATCCTAACTAAATTCAACCTTTATGAATCAATCAACGTGTTGCCTTTCTTCTCGATTACTTATGTACAAAATATTGGCGCTGCATTTAGTATTTTTGAAGGTCAACGTTGGATGCTTGCAGCCGTTGCTTTACTCATTAGTGGTGCCATTGTGTATATGCTTTATCGTAACAAACGACAGCAAAAATTAGAAAATTTTTCACTATCACTTATATTAGGTGGTGCTTTAGGCAACCTATTTGACCGCCTTTATCATGGATTTGTGGTTGATTTTCTAGATGTAAATTTCGGTAGCTGGCACTACCCAACCTTTAATATTGCTGATTGTGCGATTTGTATCGGTATTGGATTATTTATTCTAAGTAGTTATAAAAAACCCCAAAAGACCGAATAACATGCAAATTATTTTAGCTAACCCTCGAGGTTTTTGTGCTGGTGTTGATCGAGCTATCACGATCGTTGAACGCGCACTTGAACTCTTTGGTGCACCTGTTTATGTTCGCCATGAAGTGGTGCATAACCGCTATGTGGTTAACAACTTGAAAGAGCTAGGCGCAATTTTTATTGAACAAATTGACGAAGTCCCTGACGATAGTATTCTTATCTTTTCTGCGCATGGTGTATCTAAAGCGGTGCGTGAAGAAGCAAAAAAACGAAAACTTCGTATCTTTGATGCAACTTGCCCATTAGTGACTAAAGTTCATATGGAAGTGGCAAGATCCAGTTATCGTGGTGAAGAAGTGGTCTTAATCGGTCATGCCGGGCATATTGAAGTGGATGGTACATTAGGTCAATACAATAATCCTAATGGTGGTATTTATTTGATTGAATCGATAAATGATGTTCAAACATTACAAGTCAAAAACGAAGATCACCTATGCTTTACCACTCAAACAACCTTATCAGTGGAAGATACGGCGGAAATCATTGCTGCCTTAAAAGTACGATTTCCTAAAATCCGTAGCCCGCGTAAAAATGATATTTGTTATGCCACAACCAATCGACAACAAGCCGTAAAACAACTTTCATCCCAAGCAGATGTGATACTTGTCGTCGGTTCAAAAAATTCATCCAATTCCAACCGATTAGCTGAACTTGCCAGACGCAACAGTAAAAATGCCTATTTGATTGATTATGCCACCGATATTGAGCAAGAATGGTTAACTAATGCTCGCACGGTGGGCGTAACAGCAGGCGCATCTGCGCCCGATATTTTAGTGCAACAGGTTATTGAACATTTGAAAAGTTTGGGTTGCACATCACTGATCGAAACAGACGGGATTTTAGAAAATATTACCTTTGAAATTCCAAAAGAATTGCGTATTGAAGTAAAAACAAACTAACGGGTTAATTTGTGTGTTTTAGTTGCTCAAATTTTGCCAATAGCTGTTCATGGGTCTCGACATGCTCAGGATCAGCAATAATAGCATTTTGAATGGGGCAAACACGCTGACAAGTTGAATGATCATAATAACCGACACATTCAGTACATTTGTTGGGATCGATTTCATAAGTATCAAACCCCATAGAGATAGCCTCGTTAGGACATTCAGGCTCACACATATCACAATTAATACATTTACTGGTTATTTTTAATGCCATTGCTCAATTAACTTTATCATCTCCAAAAAATTTGCGCCATTATAGCGCAATCCTTCCTAATTTCTAAAAAAGAATACAGCTATCATATTCGTGATAGACCAAATAAGTTTGAATTTATTGAAATATTTCAATATAAATTAGATAATTTAGCCTGTATTATTTTCATAATAATTACAATTTATTAAGAATAGTTATCAATAACATTTATATTATTACGCTACAATGCTAAAACGATTAAAGAATAGAATAAAAGGATGAAAAGATATTGTTAAAGTTAATTAAATTCAAAAATATAGTGATTGCTATTTTTCTGTTTGTGCTTCTCTATATTATCAAGCTGATCGTTTTTCCGTCACAATCGCCAGTGAATTATATTACCTCACCCGTGACTAAAGTTAATATTGAAAAAACGGTACTGGCTGATGGAACAATTAGCGCCTTCAAGCAAGTCAGCGTGGGTGCGCAGGTTTCGGGTCAGATCAAAAAGTTATATGTTGAATTAGGTGATCAAGTTAAACAAGGAGACATGATTGCTGAAATTGATGACTTAAAACAAAGCAATGATTTGAAACAAGCCGAAGCTTCGCTTAGTAGCCTTGAAGCACAACGTAAATCAAAACAAGCCAACTTAATTAATTACCAACTGACTTATAATCGCCAATTAAAACTCGTCAATAAAGGTGTCGGCGTTCAATCCGATTTAGATTCAGCCAAAGCCGATCTCGATGCAATCAAAGCCGATATCGCTGCCTTAGATGCAAATATCATCAGTGCACAAGTCGCTGTTGATACAGCCAAAGTGAATCTTGGTTATACCAAAATACGATCACCTATTGATGGCGTAATTGTCGCTATACCCGTTGATCAAGGTCAAACCGTTAACTCTGTGCAAAGTGCACCAACCATTGTGAAAGTTGCACAATTGGATAAGATGACCGTTGAAGCACAAATTTCGGAAGCGGATGTCATTAATGTAAAAAAAGGAATGCCCGTCTATTTCACCATATTAGGCGAACCTAATAGACGTTTTGACGGTTTAACATTACGCGCCATTGAACCTGCGCCAGATTCGATTAATACGGAAAGTTCATCAAGTTTAAGTTCTTCGTCATCCACCACCAAAACAGCAATTTACTATAATGGATTATTCGATGTTGATAATCCTGATCATATTTTACGAATTTCGATGACAGCCCAAGTTTATATTGTTTTATCTGAAGCAAAAGATGTATTGGCAATCCCATCTCAAGCAATCCAAAAAAATTTGGCAGATAATAAAGCAATTGTCTATGTACTTAACCAACAAAATAATGCTGAAGAACGAGAAGTCAGTTTAGGTATCAATAATAATATTAATGTGGAAATCAAATCCGGACTTAAAGAAGGGGAAGTCGTCATTATTGGTAGTGACAATGGCGCATTATTCAATCCTAATGGACGCACGCCGAGGATAAGATTCTGATATGACAAAGACTAATAATCCGCTGATCAAACTTGAAAACATTGTTCGTGAATTTCCAGCTGGCGATTCAACCATACAAGTGCTTAAAAGCATCAATCTAACGATTAATGCTGGCGAAATGGTTGCCATTATTGGTGCGTCTGGTTCGGGCAAATCAACATTAATGAATATTTTAGGTTGTTTAGATAAACCAAGCTCTGGTGTCTATACCATTGGAGGACGAACAACCAATCAATTATCACCTGATGAATTAGCTGAATTACGTCGTGAACACTTTGGTTTTATCTTTCAACGTTATCATTTGCTAAACGCCTTAACGGCACAAGGTAATGTTGAAATCCCAGCTATTTATGCCGGAATCACCAATGAACAACGGAAAAAACGAGCTATTGAAATATTAACCCGTTTAGGGCTTGAAGATAAGATTAATAATAAACCCAGTCAATTATCTGGCGGTCAACAACAGCGTGTCAGTATTGCTCGAGCCTTAATAAACGGCGGACAAGTTATTTTAGCAGATGAACCGACGGGCGCACTTGACCGTAAAAGCGGTTTAGAAGTCATGGCTATCTTGCGAGAACTTCATAAACAAGGGCATACCGTCATTATTGTGACACATGATAGCAATATTGCCCAAAGTGCAGAACGGATTATTGAAATCAGTGACGGAAATATTATCTCTGACTCAATCAATCCTAACTATCACGCAGAAGAAGAGGATCATCGCCAAGTCAAACAGATCGAAACGACTAAAACCCAAGACAACTTTCAAGCTAAGTACAATCGTTTTCGAGATGCCTTTAATATGGCAATATTGTCGATGCTTTCTCAACGATTACGAACTTTTCTTACCATGCTTGGTATTATCATTGGTATTGCTTCGGTAGTTTCAATGGTTGCCTTAGGCGAAGGCACAAAACAAAAAATATTATCGAATATAAATTCGTTAGGGACAAGCACACTCGAAATTTATCCCGGAAGCGGATTTGGGGATCGCAACGCAGATAAAATTACCACCTTACGCTCCTCCGACGCCGACTTTTTAGCAAAACAAAGTTTTGTACATAGCACGACCCCAAATCTGGCAACATCAGTCTATTTTCGGGTTAAAAATTTGGCTGTAACGGGGACAGTAAATGGTGTAGGAGAGCAATTTTTTGCCGTTCGTGGTTATAACATTACCCAAGGTAATGCGTTTGATCAGACCAGTGTTGCTTCGTCAGCACAAGATGCCGTTATCGATGAAAATACCGTTAAACAGCTATTTAAGAATGAAAATCCAATCGGCAAAATTCTGATGGTGGGTCAATTACCGGTACGAATAATTGGTGTTGCCACAAAACAACAACAAGGTTTTGGTAATAATGAAAGCCTTAACATCTGGCTTCCTTACACCACAGTCATTAATCGCATGGTAGGACAAACCTCGTTAAGAAGTATTACGGTTAGGGTCAATGATAATGTTGATTTATCGATTGCTGAACAAGCGATTAATAAAATCATGATACAACGTCATGGTGTTAAAGACTTTTTTATTTTTAATTCAGATAGCATTCGTGAAACCGTTAACTCCTCAGCTTGGGTATTAACATTATTAATTTCAACCATTGCATTTATCTCACTGTTAGTGGGGGGGATTGGTGTTATGAATATCATGCTAGTATCCGTCACAGAAAGAACCCGAGAGATTGGCGTACGCATGGCAGTTGGTGCACGTTCAAGTGATATACTGCAACAGTTTTTAATCGAAGCGGTATTAGTATGTCTTATCGGTGGTACATTAGGCATCTTATTATCATTTGTGGTTGGTGGGATTTTCAATTATGTTGTCACATCCTTTGCGATGCGTTTTTCTATCATTTCAATTATCGCTGCCTTTAGTTGTTCAAGTGTCATTGGCATAATTTTTGGTTATTTTCCAGCTAAACGAGCCGCCAAACTTGATCCGATTTATGCTTTAGAACGAGAATAACGTTTATAAAACCTCACCTAAAATTAAAATCCCTCTGCAATCATGATATTGCAAAGGGATTTAAAATAACAACCTTAAAAATTGTCATCATGTTACATTCAAATACTATGACAATTTATCGCACTCAAAACAGATGTTTTAATCAATGACACTCGCTTAATTTTTGGTTTTAGGATCTAAGCCGACTAAGAACGAAGTCACTCTTAAATAATCATTAATAAATGCTTGTTCATCAGATATATTAAGTCCTTTGGAATTGACATAAAACTTGCGATTAACGATAACAGAAGGTATTGAGTTTGGTTTCAATTCTTTAATGGCATCGGTTTGTTGTGCCATAAAAGCTTTAACTAAAAAATTGTCTTTCGTTTCATCAAACGTTTTACTATCCACACCTAACGTTAAAAATACCGCTTTGATGTCGTCAGCAGTTTTTATGCTACGCTCTTCTTGTATTGCCTGATAAAAAGCGTCTGAAGCTTTATCTTGAATACCAAGTACATTAGCTATCGCCCATGCTTGAGCAAGTTCCTTGGCAAGTGGCCCAAAATCCTCTAAATGATAACGTTTAAATTTTACCCCTTCTGGTAAATCCTTGCTGATAAGTTGTGCACCATGATATTTTGTTTCAAATCGGTAGCAACTAGGACAATTAAATGAAAAAAACTCAATCACTTCTTTGTCTGGTGATGGATTAGTCGGTAGTACAACATACTGAACACCTTTTTCAATCGGTGCTAATGGTGCCGTAATAGTCGGTGTTTGATCTTCCTTAGAGTCAATACTTGCGGGGGCTTGCTCTGCAAAACTATTTACCGAAAAAAGTAATACTCCCAAAGCAATAAACGTCTTTTTCATTAGTCAATTCTCCTTATTATTTAATAATGCCACGCGCTTTTAACAAGGCACTTTTAAAATCATCTTCATAATCTTTTTTCAGACCGGGGATAGCTTCATTTTTATCAGCGTCACGCATTTTTAAATGATAAATCAGAACCTCATCACTTAACTCTTTTAAGTCGCCTTCAAAACCTGCTTCTTGCCCTAATTGTGCAAGAAATTGTAACAGATTCAGATCTGAGTCTTTTTCCCAGGCTGCCTGTAATAACTCCATTAATTCATCAATACGATGACATTTCATAATTCATACCTTTTTGTATACTTCAAATTAATTGAAGATGATGAGATAAAATTAATGTTAAATATTTAACGCTATAAATTCTGTCACAGAAACATAAACAATAGTAGCGATTCTTTTTATTAAATACAAACGACACGTTAAAAGTCATGGGTATCGACTAATCTTTCAATACCATTTAATGTCTATGAAATAATTGTGATAAGTCTATTTTCCCTTATAACTTAAATTAATTTTGCTATATAGTAATGCTATTTAGATTTTTCGCAATGTGAAACAGAGACATTTTATGGGCAAACTACCTATTACAACAATTATCTTAGCTGGCGGAAAAAGTACCCGAATGAATGGTAACGATAAAGGATTATTACAGCTAAATGGTAAACCGCTTTATCAACATGTCATTGATCGTATTGAATCACAAACAGATTTCATCATGATTAACTGTAATCGCAATCTAAATCAATATCAAAAGGCAGGCTATCCTACCTTCATTGATGATTTAGCGGGTTATCATGGCCCCCTTTCCGGCATTTACAGTGGATTATTACGTAGCACTACCGACTGGAATTTATTTGTCAGTTGTGATACGCCTTTTTTACCTGACGATTTAATCTTTCGTTTAACCCAACACACCACGACACATTACGCTATTTATCCCTTTGACGGGCGGTATCATCATCCAACCATTTTATTGATTCATAAAACCATAATTACCCCACTTAAAGCTTATTTGGCACAAGGTGAGCGTAAATTGATGTTATTTTTACAACAAATCAATGCTTATGCTGTCGATTTTAGTGATAAACCATCATGTTTTACCAATATTAATACCCCTGAGATACTTGAGCAACTCACTCAATCAAAAAAATAAATCTCTTATTTTTAGATTAAACTGCTATTTATTCCATTTTGTTAAGTGTTTAGCAAAATCGTCTATTTCAACATCCTGTGTTGCCCAAGAAGTACAAAAACGTAACCCGATATGCGCCTCATCAATTGCCCCAAGATTATCGACCGAATAATGTGCAAGGATTTTCTTGGCTAATCGTTTTGGCACACTAACAAATAATTGATTGCTTTGTGGTTTACTTAAGAATGAAAATCCAGCATTTTCAAACAGTGTTTGCAGTTTATCTGCCATATAATTACTATGCTTACCCAGTTTGATATACAAGTTGTTTTGCATCAACGCATTCATTTGTACTGCAACAATCCAACTTTTAGCTAAAATTGCGCCTTTTTGCTTCATACTAAATCGAAAATCTTGGTTAATCGTCAGGTTATTAAACACCAATGCTTCACCCGCAAATGCCCCTACTTTCGTGCCACCTATATAAAAAACATCGGTATATTTAGCTAAATCCGGAAAGGTTAGATCATTATCTTTAGCCGCTAATGCCATTGCCAGACGTGCACCATCTAAATACAGATAAAGTTGATTATTTTGACAAAATTGATATAGCTTTTTAAGCTCTTGCTTACTATAAATAGTACCAAGTTCGGTGGTGTTTGAAATATACACTAATTTAGGTTGTACCATATGTTCATCATGATGATGTGCCAAAACGGGTTTTAGCAATTCAGGCGTCAATTTTCCATCTTGGCTTTTCACCGTTAATACTTTATGTCCTGTTGCTTCAATCGCCCCTGTTTCATGCACATTAATATGTCCACTTTCGGTCGCAATAACCGCTTGATAAGGTTTTAAAATATGCGAAATAACCGTTAAATTCGTGATAGTTCCACCTGGCATAAAATGTATATCTGCATTCGGCGATTTTAGACGCTTTTTGATATTTTCTTTAGCTTGATGACAGCACTCATCTAAACCATAGCCACTTAACTTTTTATTGGTCGTTTCAACAAAGCTTTTTAACAAGCTTGGATGTACTGTTTGGTTATAATCATTCAAAAAATCATACATATCATTACCTTTATTCCGCCTTCATTTTTTAATATGATGTTATATTAATCGCATCTTCAATATAACACGATAAAGCAGAGAGTCTATGAACAATACAAAAATGATTGGAATTAGTGGCTATAGTGGCAGTGGTAAAACGACCCTTCTAAAGAAAATAATTCCTTTATTGGTCGAACAGGGTTTTCGCATTGGCTCGTTAAAGCATGCGCATCATAATATTGAACTGGATATTCCCGGTAAAGATAGTTATGAACTGCGAAAAGCCGGTTCTTTACAAACCATTATTGCTTGTGATAACCGCTATGCATTTATTGAAGAGACCCCAAACAATCCTGTCGATTTATCGACACTGATTAACCAATTTAGCCATGTCGATATCGTTTTGGTTGAAGGATTTAAAGAAGAGAAAATACCTAAAATTATTTGTCATCGGCATACAAATCAACCTCAGCTGTATATTGACGAATATACCTTAGCCATCGCCAGTGATGAGCCATTAGAGAGTCATCTACCTGTATTTGATATCAATCAAGCCGATCCAATTGTTGAGTTTATAAAAGGATATTTATCATTGCCAAAACAGCATAAATAAAAGATAAAGGGTGTATTAACCTATCTTTTTAAGCAAACCGAAACAAAAAAGGGAAATACTTCATTTCCCTTTTATTTCAGCATAATCGCTTATTTATTTCGCAACAATCACCATTGCCGGACGAATTAAACGACCATTTAAGGTATAACCTTTTTGAATGGTATTGACGATTTGACCTGATTGATGATCTGGCGATTCAACCATGCTAATCGCTTGGTGAACATCAGGATTTAATTGTGAATCTACTGTGTTAATCACTTCAATCCCAAACTTTTTGACGGTATCTAAAAATGATTTTAAGGTAAGCTCTAATCCTTCAACAGTTGCTTGATGTTCAGGATTATTTTTATCGGTAGATTCTAGAGCTCGCTCTAAATTATCGATAACTGGCAACAGTTCATTCGAAAATTTTTCTAACGCAAATTTTCGTGCTTTATCAACGTCTTGTTCAACACGTTTACGAACATTATCAATCTCAGCACGGGCACGAATCATCGCCTCACTCTCATTTTTTTTCGCAATTTGTAATGCCTGTTCTAATTCAGCAATACGTGCATCTTTCGCTTTTAATTGCTCCTCGTAATTCGGTTCAGCTGGTGCTTCTGATTCTTTTGGTTCTTCTACCGCTACATCAATGTTAGGTTCATTTTCTGACATGTTCTTGTCTTGCTCTGTCATAAGGTACTCCAAATATAGTCGAAAACTTAGTGAATTAAGGTTATTATGGGGACGATTTTTGTTATTGCAAGGTTATCTCTATAGGTTAATATATATTTTTTTATTTTTAATTAAAAAAATCAATGATACTTAAATAAAAAAATGACAAGGATATTTTATGGGTGCACCATTTAAATGTATTGGTTTAGTTGGCATTCCACGCAAATTAGACGCTATCGAAACCCACAGAGTGCTTTATGATTGGTTAATCAAATTAGGTATTCGTGTTTTAGTTGAAGACCGATTAGCGGAATTTATTAAATTTCCAGCCAATGTCTATGCCAATTTGGATACGATTGGAGAACAAGCTGATCTGGCTATTGTTGTTGGTGGCGATGGCAATATGTTGCGTTCGGCTCGCTATTTATCACACTATAAAATTAGAGTAATCGGCGTGAATCGGGGTAATTTGGGCTTTTTAACCGACATTTCGCATGAGCAAGTCGTGGAACAGTTAAGTCCAGTTATTGCCGGAGAATATGACGATGACCCTCGCTTTTTACTTGAAGTTTCAATTTATGATAATGGCAATCTCATCAATTCTGGTTTTGCTGTTAATGAAATTGTCGTTACGCCCAACACGGTTGCGCATATGATTGATTACGATGTGTATATCAATGAACGCAATGCATTCTCACAGCGTGCGGATGGTTTAATTATTGCAACCCCAACCGGCTCTACCGCCTACTCCTTGTCTGCTGGTGGACCAATTTTAGCGCCTCACTTAGATGCACTCATTATTACACCAATGTTTCCACACTCATTGGCGGTAAGGCCATTAGTCATCAAAAGTGATAACCCTATCCATCTTAAGTTTCCAACCACTGCATTAGATTTGAATATTGCTTGCGATAGCCAAATTATTTTACCGGTCAAACCAAGCTATGATGTTATTATTCGCCGTTCTGGATATGAATTTAATTTAATTCATTCTAAAGATTATGATTATTTTAATAACCTTTCCAGTAAATTGGGTTGGTCACAAAAAATGTATTAAATCATTTAGCTAACCAATTTTAGACAGAAAATCATTATCGATCATGGCTCGCAGGGAATCATTTTAACCTGCGAGCATACCAAGAAGGTAAAAATGCTGTTATTTTAAATCAGTAGGGAATCACATAAGCCAACACATAAACAGTCAGGGATGAAAAAATCGCTGCAATCACATCATCCACCATAATACCAAAACCACCGGGCACACGCTTATCAAACCAACGAATAGGCCAAGGTTTTGCCATATCAAATACTCGAAAAGCAACAAAAGCAATCGCAATCCATAGTAGTGAATATTGTGGGATAAAAAATAGCGTTATCCACATACCAACAAATTCATCCCAAACGATATGCCCTGAGTCATGTGTATGTGTATCATCTGATGTCTTTTGACAAAGAAAACAGCCAAACATAAATGTCACAAAAATAAAGATCCAATATAAAATCGGTTGTAACTCGTTAAATAACAACCACAGCGGAATCGCCATTAATGACCCCATTGTGCCAGGCATAATTGGGGATAAGCCACTTCCTAATCCCACCGCTAAAAAATGGATCGGATTAGTAAGTTTTAAGTGTTTTTTAAAATCTTTATTACGTGCTTGTTTTGTCATGTTTGCTTTTAAATTTGATAAAATGATGCCGACTTAACGTCGGCAAACATAGCAAAATGCTGATAGTTAATTAGCATTTTTATTGATGAGTATTATATTATTCGTCTTTGGTTAACGTTGCAACCATTACGGCTTTAATGGTATGTAAACGATTTTCTGCTTCATCAAAAACAATACTGTGTCGAGATTCAAATACATCGTTAGTCACTTCTAAACCATCTGTTAAACCATATTGCGCTGCCATTTGCTTGCCGACGGTGGTATTCATATCGTGAAAAGCGGGCAAACAGTGCATAAATTTCACATCGGGATTATGAGTAAGATTAATCACATTTTGATTAATTTGATAAGGCGCTAACAGTTTGACCCGTTCATCCCAAACGTCTTTAGGTTCTCCCATGGAAACCCACACATCGGTATAGAGAAAATCAACGCCGTTAACACCATCAGCAACATCTTCTGTTAAAAGGATTTTAGCGCCTGTCGTTTTTGCTATATCTTGGCACTGTTTGACCAGTTCCGATTCGGGTTGGCACGCTTTAGGCGCCACTAAACGAATCTCCATACCCATTAAAGCTGCGCCTTCCATTAACGAATTCCCCATATTATTACGCGCATCACCTAGATAGGCGAATTTGACACTGCTTAATGCCCGATTGCCGATATGTTCTTTCATGGTCATAAAGTCAGCTAAAATCTGTGTAGGGTGTGCTTCGGTGGTTAATCCATTCCAAACTGGGACACCGGCATACTTCGCTAAAGTTTCGACAATATCTTGTCCATAACCTCGATACTCAATACCGTCATACATCCGTCCTAATACACGGGCTGTATCTGCAATAGATTCTTTATGGCCTATTTGGCTCCCACTTGGACCTAAATAGGTCACTTGGGCACCCTGATCAAATGCGCCCACTTCAAAAGCACAGCGCGTACGGGTTGAGTCTTTTTCGAAAATTAAGGCAATATTTTTACCCACCAGATGTTTTTTTTCAGTGCCTTGTTGCTTAGCGTGCTTTAATTGAATAGAAAGATCGATTAATTGATTAATTTCGCTTGGGGTGAAATCGAGTAAACGTAAAAAGTGGCGCTGATAAAAACCGTGCATGACGAGCTCCTAATCGAGATTATTATTCACGCCATTCTATTTGAATAATTATTCACTTTCAAGCTAAACATAATAATATCTTTGATAATTTATGTGATTCGTTACAAGTCTCAAAAATGAGACATTATTATTCAATTAATTTTAATAATATTGCTTTTTTTGTATAAAAAAGTGTAATAAAATGGCTAAATATTATCTTCTCAAGATTAATAGCAATGAATTTTTATTCATATATAATGATTTTTTATTCTTAAAGGTCTTTTTAATCATGCAAACTTATGCCCTCCTTATATTACAAGACGGTTCACAATTTATCGGTACATCTATCGGCGCTGAAGGTCAAACTGTTGGCGAAGTTGTTTTTAATACCTCAATGACTGGCTATCAAGAAATATTGACCGATCCCTCTTACTGTGAACAATTAGTTACTTTAACTTATCCACATATTGGTAATGTGGGCACTAATGATGCAGATGCTGAATCAAATCAAGTTTACGCAAAAGGACTTATTGTTCGTGATTTGCCACTATTAGCCAGTAATTATCGCTGTGAAAAAGATCTCTCCAGTTATCTAAAAAAACACAATGTTGTTGCTATTGCCGATATTGATACCCGCCGTTTAACCCGTATTTTACGTGAAAAAGGCGCACAACATGGCGTTATTGTAACGAACAAAGATAAACAGACTTTACTCGAAAATGCAGAAGCAACCAAACAAATAGCTCTCAATTTTAAAGGATTAACCGGACTTGATTTAGCTAAAGAAGTAACGTGTGCTAAAAGTTATTGTTGGACGCAAGGCATTTGGACAAGACAAAATGAGCATCCAACACCAAAACCTGAAAGTGCTTTACCCTATCATGTTGTTGCCTATGATTTTGGTGTTAAACAAACTATTTTACGAATGTTAGTTGAACGGGGTTGCAAATTAACCATTGTGCCGGCTAAAACGAGTGCCGAACAAGTTTTAGCATTACATCCTGATGGTATCTTTTTATCTAATGGGCCTGGCGATCCAGCACCGTGTACGTATGCCATAGATGCCATTAAGCAGTTTTTAACCACCAATATTCCGATATTTGGCATCTGTCTTGGACATCAGCTGTTAGCGCTAGCATGTGGTGCGAAAACCATAAAAATGAAATTTGGTCACCATGGTGGAAATCATCCGGTTAAAGATCTTGAGCATGATCGTGTTATGATTACCGCGCAAAATCATGGTTTTGCCGTTGATGAACACAGTTTACCGGCTCACTTACGTGTTACGCATCAATCCCTATTCGACGGCTCATTACAAGGTATTCATCATAATCAAAAACCCGCTTTTAGTTTTCAAGGACATCCCGAAGCCAGTCCTGGACCACATGATGCCGCCCCGCTTTTTGATCACTTTATAGAGTTAATTAAATTTTACCAGCAGGAGCAATAACATGGCTAAGCGAACAGACATCAACACTATTTTAATTATTGGCGCAGGCCCGATTGTTATTGGTCAAGCATGTGAATTTGATTATTCAGGCGCACAAGCCTGCAAAGCACTACGTGAAGAAGGCTATCGGGTTATTTTAGTGAATTCCAATCCTGCCACCATTATGACCGATCCTGAACTGGCAGATGCAACCTACGTTGAACCTATTCATTGGACAACGGTGAGCAAAATTATCGAACAAGAAAGACCCGATGCGATTTTACCCACAATGGGAGGACAAACTGCCCTTAACTGTGCTCTGGAACTTGAAAAACGCGGTATTTTAAAACAATTTAATGTTGAGATGATCGGTGCCACCGCTGACGCCATTGATAAAGCCGAAGATCGCAAACGTTTTGATCAAGCCATGAAAAAAATTGGTCTTGATACGGCTCGTTCGGGTATTGCCCATTCACTGACAGAAGCTTACACCGTACTCGAACAAGTAGGCTTTCCTTGCATTATTCGTCCTTCATTTACGATGGGCGGTACCGGTGGTGGAATTGCTTATAATACTCAAGAATTTGATGAAATTTGTACTCGAGGATTAGATTTATCACCAACGAAAGAACTACTGATTGATGAGTCATTGATCGGTTGGAAAGAGTACGAAATGGAAGTTGTGCGAGATAAAAATGATAACTGCATCATTGTCTGTTCAATTGAAAATGTTGACCCTATGGGCATTCATACCGGCGATTCCATTACTGTTGCCCCTGCTCAAACCTTGACAGATAAAGAGTATCAAATCATGCGTAATGCCTCGATAGCGGTACTTCGTGAAATTGGGGTAGAAACAGGCGGATCAAATGTTCAATTTTCGGTCGATCCCAAAACTGGACGCTTGATTGTCATTGAAATGAACCCACGGGTATCACGCTCATCCGCATTAGCGTCAAAAGCAACTGGTTTTCCTATCGCTAAAATCGCCGCAAAACTGGCAGTCGGTTATACTCTTGATGAACTCGCCAATGATATTACAGGCGGTAGAACACCGGCATCATTTGAGCCTTCGATCGACTATGTCGTCACTAAAATTCCACGTTTTAACTTTGAAAAATTTGCCGGTTGTAATGATCGCTTAACCACACAAATGAAATCAGTAGGTGAAGTCATGGCGATTGGGCGCACTTTTCAAGAATCATTGCAAAAAGCGCTACGAGGACTTGAAGTCGGTGCGTGTGGTTTTGATCCGAAAATTGACAATTATGATGATGAAAAAAACCTCAATAAAATACGTTATGAGCTACAAGAAGCCGGTTCTGAACGAATTTGGTATATTGCGGATGCCTTTAGAGCCGGTTTCAGTTTAGACGACGTCTTCACATTAACCAATATTGATCGCTGGTTTTTAGTGCAGATTGAAGAACTTATCAGCCTTGAAAACCAACTAAAATCGCAATCATTCGCTAGCTTTAATTCAGAATCATTACGGCAACTTAAGCGTAAAGGTTTTTCAGATTTACGAATCGCTAAACTGCTGAATGTTAAAGAGCAAGACGTTCGTGATCGACGAAACCAATACCATATTCATCCGGTTTATAAACGGGTTGATACTTGTGCAGCAGAATTCTCAACCGATACGGCTTATCTTTACTCAACCTATGAACAAGAGTGCGAAGCCAAACCACAATTTCATCGCCCCAAAATTATGATATTAGGCGGTGGACCTAATCGGATTGGGCAAGGTATTGAGTTTGATTACTGTTGCGTGCATGCAGCACTAGCATTACGTGAAGATGGTTATGAAACCATTATGGTTAACTGTAATCCTGAAACGGTATCAACTGATTATGATATTTCAGATCGACTCTATTTCGAGCCTGTCACATTGGAAGATGTGCTAGAAATTGCCTACGTTGAAAAGCCAAACGGTATAATCGTCCAATATGGTGGACAAACACCACTTAAATTGGCTCGAGCACTGGAAGCAGCAGGATTACCAATTATTGGTACTTCACCTGATGCAATCGATCAGGCTGAAGATCGTCAACGCTTTCAAGCCATTGTTGAAAAATTAAAGTTGAAACAGCCGGTTAATGCTACTGTAACTGATATTGAAGAAGCCGTCATTAAAGCCGAACAGATTGGCTATCCATTAGTGGTCAGACCCTCTTACGTGCTTGGCGGTCGGGCAATGGAGATTGTTTATAATGAATCCGATTTAAGGCGATATTTTAAAACTGCTATCAGCGAATCTAACAATGCGCCTGTATTGCTTGATCACTTTCTAGATGACGCAATTGAAGTTGATATTGATGTGATTGCCGACGGCGAACAAATTATGATCGGCGGCATTATGGAGCACATTGAGCAAGCGGGTATTCATTCAGGCGATTCCGCTTGTTCATTACCCACTTATACATTAAGTCCGGACATTTTAGACAAATTGCGCAAACAAGCCAAACAGTTAGCCTTGGAACTTAATGTTAAAGGTTTGATGAATGGGCAATTTGCCGTCAAAGATAATCAAATTTATTTGATTGAAATCAACCCTCGAGCTGCTCGCACCGTGCCATTCGTGTCGAAAGCAACAGGACTGCCACTTGCCAAAATTGCCGCTAGGGTCATGACAGGTCAAACACTTGCTAAACAAAATATGACCAGTGAGCTTATTCCACCTTATTACTCAGTAAAAGAAGTGGTTTTACCATTTAATAAATTTAGTGGTGTTGACCCTATTTTAGGGCCAGAAATGCGTTCAACCGGTGAAGTAATGGGAATCGGTAAAACCTTTGCCGAAGCTTTTGCTAAAGCACAATTAGGTAGTTTATCGAATATGAAAAAATCGGGGAAAGCGCTTTTATCAGTTCGTGATCAGGACAAAACTCGCTTGTTAGCGATCGCTAAACGACTCATTGCGCATGGGTTTAGTATTGATGCGACTTTTGGCACCGCTAAGGCATTACAACAAGCTGGCATACCATGCCAAATAGTCAAAAAAGAAAACGAAGGACGCCCGAATATTCATGACCATATTAAAAATGGCGAATATAGCTATATTCTTAATACTACATCAGGGCGAGCAGCCATTGAAGCATCGAAAATTCTGCGTCGTAGTGCAATACAGTACAAAGTTCACTATGATACAACGATGAACGCCGCTTACGCCACAACGGTTGCATTAGACTGCGATCCAGCACAATATGTTGTTTCATTGCAAACACTTTACGCATAAATATTGGGTAAAAAGTAAGCCTGTAAAATAAATAGTGGCTAACAGATGTGCTGAGAACAAGAACCTTAATACTATTAAAATATAGTATTAAGGGTATTTTTAAATGGTAGCGTTAATTTAACCTTTCCACGCAAATATGATCCATGATATTGATTAGACATTTTTTTCCTTTTTTGCTTGAATAAATAACAATTACTCTAATATGCAATAAATAGCAGCCTAGCTTTTAATTAAAAAAACAAAGTGATTTTTGTCTAAAAAATTTAAGAGAAGGTGTACATTTTAGTAAAGAAAGTGTCTATTTATAGATAATGTGTTCAAAAATGGGGCAGTTACGCGAAAAAGGTATTGCTTTATTATTTTAATACTATAATATAGCGACCTCTTTGACGCGGGGTGGAGCAGCTTGGTAGCTCGTCGGGCTCATAACCCGAAGGTCGTTGGTTCAAAT
>NZ_JAFNNQ010000002.1:241666-264619 GCF_026536675.1 Gilliamella sp. B2717
ACTCTTCAATATTTCAGCTTTTTCTATTAGTTACACATTATGTCGATTTAGGTACTGCAAGTAACGTTGATACTGCCTCACTGATTCTTCTGGCAATATAGCTATTATTCATTGTATACAGATGGATACCATCAACATCTTGTGAAACAAGATCAACAATCTGATCTATAGCATAAGCAATTCCTGCATCACGGAATGCATCAGGATGATGTTCATATTTTTCCATCATCTGTTTAAACTTCTTCGGAAGATTAACCCCACACATCGATACCATGCGCTCTATTTGGTTTTTATTGGTCACCGGCATAATACCTGCTTCTATCGGTACGTTAATTCCCATATCATGTGCTTTATCTAAAAAAGTATAAAAATAGTCATTATCAAAAAAGAGCTGTGAGATTAACTGATCGGTACCTGCATTCACCTTTTCTTTTAAATGTATCAAATCTTGTTTTAGGGTTGAGGTTTCAAGATGCCCTTCCGGATAACAAGCACCTATTACATTAAAATCCCCATTTTCTTTAATATATGAGACCAATTCACTGGCATAGCGAAAATCATCTTTAGGCGCAATATTAGGATTAATATCGCCTCGTAAGGCAAGCACATTATCAATACCAGCACATTTAAGATCATGAAGAATTTTTTGCATTTCTGCTTTATCAAAACTAATACCGGGTAAATGGGCAACACTCTCAATACCATAAGTGTGTTTGACCGAGTGGGCAATATCAATAGTGGTTTGACCGTTCAAACTGCCACCAGCCCCATAAGTTACACTGATAAAATCAGGCTTAAAATAGCCAAGTTCGCGTAATGTGCTATAGATAGTCTCTAAAGGCGAAGTTTTTTTAGGTGGAAACACTTCAAAAGAGAACACCGTTTTTTTATTAAAAAGTAAATTTGTTTTCATTTGTTTCATCCATTCATGTGCCAACGATTGTCCTTACTGACATTTCCGCCGCTCAAAATCGGCGGCGGAATAATAAGGCTTAACAACGTTATTTAGCGTTAAAAAAGCTTATCAATTGAGTGTTTTTCGAACTTCTAATGTTGCTTGAACTAAATGTTCTAAGCTTTCAACAACTTCTTTTTCGCCACGCGTTTTTAAACCACAATCTGGATTAATCCATAATTTTTGCTTTTCAATTTTAGCCAGTAACTTCTCAATCGTGGCTTTAATTTCGGCAACCGGTGGGACACGAGGTGAATGGATATCATAAACACCTGGCCCAACTTCTGTTTTAAAGTGATTAGCTTTAAGTACGTCAATCAATTGCAGATTTGAACGAGAAGCTTCAAACGAAATTACATCAGCATCCATTGCATCAATATCTTTGATGATGTCAGCAAATTCGCTGTAACACATATGCGTATGAATTTGTGTATCAGCTTGTACTTTGCTGTGAACTAATCTAAATGCTGGAATAGCCCAATCTAAATATTCACTATTCCAATCCGCTTTACGTAGTGGTAATTTCTCTTTTAGCGCCGCCTCATCAATTTGGATAACTTTAATACCCGCCGCTTCAAGATCTAACACTTCATCACTGATTGCTAAACCAATTTGGAAGACTGATTCTTTTTGTGAAATATCTTCACGAGGGAACGACCAGTTAAGGATCGTAACTGGGCCAGTTAACATGCCTTTAACAGGTTTATCAGTGAGGCTTTGTGCGTACTGTGAATACTCCACGGTAATGGGTTTAGAGCGTGAAATATCACCCCAAACAATAGGTGGTTTAACACAACGAGTACCGTATGATTGCACCCATGCTTTTTCAGTAAAGACAAAACCATTTAAGCTTTCGCCAAAATACTCGACCATATCATTACGTTCAAATTCACCATGAACTAACACATCAATACCAATCTGTTCTTGAAGCTTGATACATTCTGCAATTTTTTGTTTGTTAAACTCGGTATATTCATTCAAACAAATTTCACCTTTTTTGAATTTTGCTCGATTTAAACGAACATCAGGAGTTTGTGGGAATGAACCAATCGTTGTTGTTGGTAGAAGTGGCAAATTGAAGGCTTTTTTCTGCGTCGCTTCACGAACTGAAAACGCTGGCAAACGAGTAAAATCGGATTCTTTTAATGCAGCGACTTTCTGACGTACTGCTTGATTGGCGCCTTCTCGTTCACGCGTAAATAACGTTTGATTAGCTTTAAAAGCTGCATGATTTTCAGGTTGAGACTCGTTAACTAAAAGCCCCAGTTCAGCAAGTTCTTGAAGTTTTTCTTGGGCAAAAGCAAAATAAGCACGTTGTTGAATCGTTAACTTTGTTTCATTTTGCAATGTGTAAGGCACATGGAGTAAAGAACATGACGTATTGATCACCACTTTACCCGCTTTTTGTTTAATTTTAGTCACTAATGCCAATGTTTTTTGATAATTGTTTTTCCAAATATTTTTACCATTAACCACACCAGCAAATAACACTTTATCAGACGGAAATCCATGATTTTCAAGTAATGCTAATGATTGCTTGCCTTCAACAAAATCCAGTCCAATACCATCAAATGGTAGCGCCACCAATTCTTTGTAGCAATCACGAACATCACCAAAATAGGTTTGTAACACGACTTTAGTTGTCCCTTTAACCGATAGGATCGCCTGATAAAGTTCAGTAAATAAAGCAATATCATCTTTATTTAAATCAGTCACCAAAATTGGTTCATCAATTTGAATCCATTGTGCGCCAAGTGTCGTAAATTTTTGAATGATGTCTTGATAAGCTTTAATAATATCAGCTTTAAAATCAACCAGTTTTTTATTACCTAAATACTGGGCAAGTTTGAAAAATGTTAACGCACCAATAACAACTGGTTTAGTTTGTATACCAAGTGCTTTCGCTTCTTGATATTCATCAAAAGGCTTTGTGCCAGCTAATTTAATCTGTACTGAATCTTCAATTTCAGGTACTAAGTAGTGATAGTTGGTGTTAAACCACTTTTTCATTGCCAATGCACGAACATCACCTTTTTCACCTTGATAACCCCGTGCCATTGCAAAATAACGATCCAATTCCGGTAAACTTAAATCTTGGTAACGTTTTGGAATAACATTGAGTAAACAAGCGGTATCTAATACTGCATCATAAAACGAAAAATCATTTGAGGAGATAAAAGCAATGTTATGTGATGCTTGTTGTTGCAAATGCTCAGCACGTAATGCTTTAGCGTCATTTAATAATTCAGTCTGGCTTTTATTGCCTTTAAAATAAGCTTCGGTAGCAAATTTAAGTTCACGAAGTTTACCAACACGAGGATATCCAATTACAGCAGTATTCATTTTTGTTTTCCTTTCATCACATTTCTTAAGTAGCAAAAAAGATAACAAAAAAAATTGTTATTGAATAATTCTAGTTTTTTATTGATTGATATAGTTTTTTTCTATATCAAAACATCAAAAAAAATCCCTCTAACGTTATATTGCTAGAAGGATTTTTAGTTATTTTTTTAGAAAAATGGACTATTTACGCCATTCACCACGAATAGGTCTTGAAAAATAAGCAAGTACGGCAATCATACAAATTTCAATCGACACACCCCAGTAGATATGTCCTAAAAATTCACTCCAAAGTTCATAGCCATTTAAATTCCATAACCATCCTACTGTACCCTCTGGATCGTAAGCAGGATGACGGAAACCAAGTAGTGGAATTAAAAAGCCATGCATGGTGACAGTAATGATAATGCCGTAAAATGCACCATACCATAATCGGATTTTATTCCAAAAATAGGCAATAAACACATAGACAAAAGCAAAAGCAAAACTAAATAGCCAGTGATAAAGTGTCACTGCACCTGAAACGATAGCCGTTTGATAAGCATAATCAAGCGAGTGAGAATTAATACCTAACCAACCAAGCCATGCATCAATATGTGCTGCAGGAGGAGAAACTTCACCGGGTACACGTGGAGGCATGTTGACTTCTGAGCCCCATTTAACTAACGCACTAATGAATCCACCAATCAGAGTTGTCCAAATAATAATTTGACGATTTGTTTTATTTCCAAACATGTTAAATGTCCTTAATTATTGTTAAAATTTTCCAAATTATATTGCATAATAATTTAGGTTGAAAGAGGGTATAATAAGATTAATTCACAAGAAAATCTATTATAATAATTGGTAAAACTTGATCTAAAACTCATTTTACAAAGAAAAATATTCAATTTTTTCATATTTCATCGTAAATTCACGGGATTTTCGTTATTTAACTTTTATAAAAAACAAATGACAGTGGATATTCAAATCATCAATAAACACGAGTTTTCTTACAAAACACCATTAAACTGTATTTATTTACAGTATTTTTGTTGCTATACTGCTCATATTATCACTAGCCTTACTGATTAATTTTTTATGATAACTCAACTTACTATCAATAATTTTGCTATCGTCGATCACCTGTTAGTTGACTTTACAACCGGGATGACTGCTATAACCGGTGAAACCGGAGCAGGGAAATCGATCGCTATTGATGCTTTAGGGCTCTGTTTAGGCAATCGTTCCGATGCTTCATCTATCCGTTTAGGTGCTGAACGTGTCGATATTTCAGCCAGCTTTGTGCTTGATGACACACCAGCCGCCTTTTCTTGGCTAACCGAAAATCAACTAGACGAAGGTAATGAATGTATATTACGACGAGTTATCAATCAAGATGGACGTTCAAAAGCCTTTATTAATGGTCGTGCTGTGCCCATATCCCAACTCAAAGAGTTAGGACAAATGTTAATCCAAATTCATGGACAACATGAACCCCAACGTCTTTTACGAGGTGAATATCAGCAGTTATTACTCAATCATTATATGAATGAGCCATCACTGCTCAATCAAATGCAGCAAGCTTATAAGCAATGGAAAGTAGCACGCCAGACTTATGAACAGTATCAAGCATCACGACAAGAACGTGAAGCACATGTTCAGTTATTACAATATCAACTTAAAGAGCTAAATGAATTTTCGCCTATTGAAGGGGAATACCAACAAATTGATGAAGAATACAAACGTTTATCGAATAGTGAACAGTTAATTCAGCTTAGCCAACAATCGGTGATGCTTTTAGATGAAGCTGATGAATACAATGTCAGTAATCTACTTGGTAGTGTTAAAAACAGTGTGCAGGAGTTATCCGAACTCGATCCAAATTTAAGTAACGTGTTTAACATGCTGGAAGAAGCCACTATCCAGATCAAAGAAGCCAGTTATGAACTGCGCCATTACAGCGAAAGTTTAGAGCTTGATCCAACGCGTGTCATGCAACTTGAACAACGGCTATCAAAGCAAATAGCGCTTGCCCGTAAACACCATGTTGCACCAGAGGCACTTCCTGAATTGCATCAGAATTTGCTTACCGAATTCAAACAGATTAATCAACAAGATGAACAAAGTGAACAACTAAAGGCAGATATTACCAAATATCATCAATTTGCACTTGAACTTGCCCAAAAATTACATCAAAAACGCTTAACGAGCAGTAAAGCACTCGCCAAAAAAGTTACGGCTATTATGCATGAATTATCTATGCCTAATGGACAATTTAGCATTGATATAACCTTTGATGAAACGCGTTTAAATGAAGACGGCGCCGACCAAGTTACTTTTTTAGTTACGACCAATGTCGGACAGCATGCCTTGCCCCTTGCCAAAGTGGCATCTGGCGGTGAATTATCACGTATTGCGCTAGCAATACAGGTTTTGACGGCTCAAAAAATGGATACACCGGCATTGATATTTGATGAAATCGATGTAGGCATTAGCGGCCCTACAGCTTCTAAAGTTGGGCAATTATTAAGACAACTTGGACAATCTACCCAAGTTATTACTGTTACCCACTTACCACAAGTTGCGGGACAAGCTAATCAACACTACTTTGTCAGTAAGCAAACTAACAGCAAACAGACATCAACTGATATGCAAAAATTAGACAATAATGGACGTTTAAATGAATTAGCCCGACTTTTAGGCGGAGATAAAATTACTGATGCAACATTAGCCAATGCGAAAGAGTTACTTATTATCTAAATGAATTGTGGTAATATAGTGATTTTGATTTGAAGGTGAAGGAAACTTGATCATGAATCTTTCTGGTAAACATATTTTATTAGGAATTACAGGAGGCATAGCTGCTTATAAATGCCCGGATCTTGTTCGCCATTTAAAAAAAGCGGGAGCGGACGTAAGAGTAATCGTCACTGACTCGGCTAGCCATTTTGTCACAACAATGACGTTACAAGCCGTTTCAGGTAATCCTGTTTCAACTGATTTATTTGATCCTTCTGCTGAACTCTCTATGAGCCATATTGAACTGGCAAAATGGACGGATTTAGTATTAATCGCCCCTGCAACAGCGAATATTATTGCTAAAATAGCCAATGGCATTGCCGATGACCTGCTATCAACGGTTTGTTTAGCAACATCAGCAAATATTGCGTTAGCACCAGCCATGAATCAACAGATGTATAAAGCAGCAGCAACCCAACATAATCTATCTGTACTAAGTAACCGAAATACATTCATTTTAGGTCCCGACGATGGTTTTCAAGCTTGCGGTGATTACGGCCCAGGACGAATGGTTAAACCTCAAGCAATTGTCGATCAAATTGAACGTTGTTTTTCAACTTCATCTGCATTATCAGGCATATCGCTAACCATCACGGCTGGCCCAACGATTGAAGAGTTAGATCCTGTTCGATATATTAGTAATTATAGTTCAGGAAAGATGGGATTTGCTATTGCTAAAGTTGCCGCTGATATGGGTGCAAAGGTAACCCTAATAAGTGGTCCGGTAAATTTAGATACGCCCAAAAATGTGAATCGAATTGATGTAAAAAGTGCAAATGAGATGTATAACGAAGCGTTAAAATTTGCTAAACAATCATCTATTTTTATCGGGTGTGCCGCCGTTGCCGACTATCGAGCTGAAACTATCGCCAAAAATAAAATTAAAAAGACAGATAATAGTAATGAATTATTGATTAAGTTAGTCAAAAATCCTGACATTATTGCGCATATTGCAGCGTTAAAAGAACAGCGCCCTTTTGTGGTTGGTTTTGCGGCTGAAACCGAAAATGTTAAAAATTATGCCTTAAAAAAATTAACAGCTAAAAACCTAGATTTGATTTGCGCTAATGATGTTTCTGATAAAAAAATTGGCTTTAATTCTGAGCAAAATGCATTAACACTTTATTGGCAAAATGGTGAACAAACATTACCATTAAGTAGTAAAAAACAATTAGCAACACAGTTACTTGAAGTTGTTATAACACGATATAAAGCGAGTCATGATGAAAAGAAAAATTGATATTAAAATATTAGATAAACGTTTAGGTAATGATTTTCCGCTTCCAACCTATGCAACCGAAGGATCGGCTGGCATTGATCTACGAGCAATGTTTGATAAAACAACCGAGATAAAACCCGGTGAAACCATTTTAACGCCAACAGGTTTATCCATGCATATTGCAGATCCGACTTTAGCGGCATTAGTTTTACCTCGATCAGGGTTAGGATCTAAAAATGGGATTGTACTTGGTAATTTAGTGGGTCTCATTGATTCAGATTACCAAGGTCAGTTATTTGTACCGGTATGGAACCGTAGTCAAACTCCATTTGTGATTGAAGCAGGTGATCGCATTGCCCAGTTAATTATTGTTCCTGTCATACAAGCAGAATTTAATATTGTTGATGAATTTACAGCGTCAGCACGCGGCGAAGGTGGATTTGGGCATTCGGGTAAAAAATGATTGTGAGCAGCAAAAATAAAAATAGGAAAGAAGATATACTGCAAGCTTTAGCCACCATGCTTGAATCTAATGAAGGTACCCAACGCATTACTACAGCAAAGTTAGCAGCAAGTGTTGGTGTATCAGAAGCTGCACTTTATCGACATTTTCCGAGTAAAACTAAAATGTTTGAAAGTTTAATTGTCTACATTGAAGATATTTTACTTTCTCGCATTAATGTCATTATGCAAGATGAGCTAAATACCTTTGTCCGTTTACAGTTAATTCTTGCATTAATATTGGGTTTTTCTGAAAAAAATCCCGGATTAACCAGAATTATGACTGGGCATGCCTTAATGTTTGAACAAGAGCAACTTCAAGAACGTATTAGTCAGCTATTTGAACGAATTGAAACTCAAATTAAGCAAGTATTACGTGAACGAAAAATTCGTGAAGGCGTTGCATTTACCACCGATGAGCGAATTTTATCCAGCCAATTATTAGCATTTTGTGAAGGGATGATGGTTCGCTATTCTCGTTCCGGCTTTAAATATTTACCAACCACCAATTTTGATACACGTTGGGCGTTATTAGCGAAACAATTAATTTAAACATATAAAATAATCTTTAACTAACTGCTCTATAATCTTTATTGAGGATAATATATGGATTTTGAAAATATTTTAAAGCAGATAGTCACACTTATTGATAAATATGACGGCGTAGTAATTGGTTATATTCTTCATTTCTGCTTTGCTATTATCATTTTTATCATTGGTCGAATTATTGCCAAGTTCATTAGCCGTCAGCTAAAACGCATATTAACCATTCGCCAAGTTGATCCTACCGTTGTAAAATTTGTTAGTGCTTTATCTTATTACGCCATTATCATAATGACATTAGTTGCCGTATTAGGGCAATTAGGTGTACAAACTGCATCAATTGTTGCTGTCATTGGTGCTGCCGGTTTAGCGGTCGGTTTAGCATTACAAGGTTCATTATCGAATTTCGCTGCCGGAGTAATTTTGATCATTTTCCGTCCGTTTAAAGTCGGCGAGACAGTGGTGATTAACAATCAAAGAGGAGTAATTGATTCAATTCAAATTTTCTCAACCTCAATTGTCACACCGACTAATGAAGTGGTTGTCATCCCGAATGGGCAAGTGGTAAGTGCCAATATTATTAATTATAGTCGTCTACCTGAAAGACGTTTAGATCTAGTGATTAATGTTGGTTATAACTCCGATATCCAGAAAGTTTATCAGGTACTTAATCAAGCGGTTAATCAAACCAGCAATATATTAACCACTAAAAAACCAATTATTCGTTTAGATATACTTGATTCATCATCAATGAATTTTAATGTTTTAGTTTGGACACTAAACGAAAATTATGGCGCTTTAAAAGCAGAGTTACTCGAAAATATTAAAAACGCATTAACTGAGAATAATATTAATATTCCTTATCCAACAATGGATGTCAATGTCACCACCAACCACTAATGAGTGAGTTGTTTTCTTTTACTTCCGTCGATCAATGTCGACGGAAATTGAAACAACCTCTTTTTCATATAAAATATCTTGATTCATATTTAAGGCTGGTTTGTCACAATCAGGGCATCCAACCACTTTCGCTGGCACACCGGCAACCGTTGTATGCTCAGGAACAGGCTCTAACACGACCGAACCAGCACCAATTTTTGCCCCTTTTCCGATTTCAATATTGCCTAATATCGTAGAGTGAGCCCCTATCATTACCCCTTCACGAATTTTAGGATGCCGATCACCGTTTTCTTTACCTGTACCACCTAAGGTCACAGATTGCAAAATCGATACATCATTTTCAATAACGACCGTTTCACCAATTACAATACCGGTTGCATGGTCAAACATCACACCACAGCCAATTTGGGCTGCTGGATGAATATCAACACCAAAAACAATGGCGATTTGACTTTGTAAAAAAATAGCCAGCGACTTACGATCTTGTTTCCAAAGCCAATGGGCAATTCGATAAGCCTGTAACGATAAAAAGCCTTTGTAATAAAGTAACGGGGTCGAATAGTAGTTTGTTGCTGGATCGCGTACATAAACCGCTAAGATATCTGTCACAGCTGATTGAATAATCGTGGTATCTGCCTCATAAGCTTGCCTAGCAATTTCACGAATTTCAATTGCCGGCATTACTTGGGTAACGAGTTTATTCGCCAAAATATAACTTAATGCACTACCCAAGTTTTTATGATTAAGTAAAGTTGCATGGAAATAACTCGCTAACATTGGCTCACTTTCAACTAATTGAGAAGCTTCTTGCCGAATGGTATGCCATAACATATCTTCTTCAACCACTTTTTTCGTAATGTTCACAATGACGACCTATAAATATTAATAACAATAATCAACATTGTTTCGCAAACTTATCAAGTAAGCAAGTGTTGTATTTTATTATCATCATTTAAATAGCAAAATGGAAACAATCTGTTTCCATATTTTTGACGATTTTTACGATGATAATGAAGATTCTAGCTTAGCTTTTTTTTCATCACACAAGGTAAATATAGCAATGACCAAAATCAATAGAACAATACCGGCAAGGGCATAAAATGTGGTTGAATATCCGGTAGTATCAAATAGTTTTCCGACTAACCATGAAAGCACAATAACCCCAATATTTGATGAGATATTAAAGCCAACTAAATATAATGTCGAAGACAATCTTTCATCAAAATTCGCAACAACATATTTAAATACGGCTAAAATAAATAACGGGGTTTCAATAGCATGAAAAAGTTTCACTAATGAAATTAAATACACATTATCTAATGTTGCTGATAATGCAATTCGGCAAATCATCACTAACGCCGCCACTAATAACGCTCTTTTAGCGCCAATTTTATAAATAATGTATGGGGCTAAAATCATACAGATAGCTTCTAAAAAAACTTGGAAAGAGTTCAAATAACCATATACTTTGTAACCCCATTCTTGTTGAGTAAAAAAAGTGGTATAGAAATTAGGAAATAATTGCTGATCGTAAATGGTATAAAAACTATTGGTTCCAATAATAAAGAAAACAAATAACCAAAACTTTTTCATGCCAAATAAAGACACTATTTCACTCATCGTTGGAATAGTTGATGTTTTTTCAACAACAAGATGGTTATCACTTTCTGGTGAGGACTCCGAATAATGTTTAGGTTTAAATAGGATATTAATGGTAAAAAAGATCGCTGCAACAGCCGATGCCATCCAAAAGTTAATATGCGGGTTTATACCAAATAAAATACCGGCAACAAAGGTTGCTGCGGCATAACCAAATGATCCCCAAAAACGAGCAGGACCAAATTCAAAACCAAATAATCGACTTATTCGCTCAATAAAAGAATCAACTAAAGCACATCCAGAGATAAACCCAGCGCTTAATACCGGCGCACCAATGCAAGCACCAAGAATAAAATCGTGTTTTAATAAGGGTTCATAGACATAAATCATAAATGGACCAATCAGCAACATCATAATACTTTGAAACGTAATAACTGCTTTACCGATTTGTAATTTATCTTGAATAATGCCATAAAAGATCATAAAAAACATAGCGGCGGCAGAGTTGGCTGCGTAAACAATTCCTAACTGCTCGCCCGATAATCCAATTGTATTTTTAAGCCATATGGCGTAAAAAGACCACCAAAGAGACCATGCTGCATAAAAGGTTATAAGATAACCTGATGAGAACCAATAATTTTTATTTTCTACCGTTTCTATCGTTTTCATATTTTAGTACTCTTATATTATGGAAGTTTAACGTTAACATGTTAATGTTAACATTATTGTCATAAATGAAACTAAATAGATAGAATCAGATATCATAAATGTTACATTCCTCACACTTTTTATCATTTTTATTTGTGGTATCATCACATTAAGTAATTACTAATTATTAACCTTTTAATGCTGAGCAAAAGGATTTAACTATGGCTTCACTTAAGGATGTCGCAAAGTTAGCATCGGTTTCATTGATGACTGTTTCGCGTGCAATCAATAATCCTGAAAAATTAAATAAAGAAACATATAAACGGGTAAAAAAAGCAATTGAACAACTCAATTATGTTCCCGATTTATCTGCACGAAAAATACGTGGTGATCATTCTGGTCCACATGCTATCGGTGTCTTAGCATTAGAAACCGCCACGACACCGTTTTCAGTTGAACTGCTACAAGCTATTGAACGAACAGCCCAGCAACATGGCTGGAATACGTTTATTGTCAATTTATTTGACGATAAAGATGCGAATCATGCCATTAACACGCTATTGTCTTATCGCCCTAATGGCATTATTTACACCACCATGGGACTAAGAAAAGTTGAGCTTCCTGAAAGATTACTTGGTAAAAATGTGGTGCTCGCCAACTGTATTAGTGATTCCGAACAATTAGCTTGTTATATTCCTGATGACTACTCTGGTCAATACCAAGCAATGCAGCAAGTCATTAATAAAGGTTATCAAAAACCGCTTTGTATCTATTTATCCGAACATACTTTAGCCGGTAGCATTAGACGTCAAGCAGCAGAACAAGCTTGGCTTGATGCAGGTAAAAATTTAGATGACCTAATTAGTTATCATACATCTACATCTCAAGGTAATCTTGCGCAAGAATATATGATGACAGTTGAAATATTAAAACAACACTGTGCTAGAAAACCTGAATTTGATGTATTAATTTGTGGTAATGATCGGATCGCTTTTGTTGCTTATCAATATTTACTAAGTAATGGTTTCCATATTCCTAACGATGTTGCTATATTAGGCTATGATAATATGGTGGGTACTGGCGAGCTTTTTTATCCTCCTTTAACGACGGTACAGCTTCCCCATTATGAAATAGGCGAACAAGCAGCTTTACATATCATCACAGGTCAAACCCAAAAAACGGTAACGCAAGTTGAATCAGCATTTTTACAACGCCAATCTTTATAGACACAGTGACAAACCCACCAGACGAGATGGTGGGTTAATGACTCATGATTGATAGATTGATTTTAATTGCCAGCTTTCTAATTTAATGATTTTAGCCTGCCCATTTTCTGCAAATAAATTCACCTTTCTTGTCGCAGGTAATTTAGGGTAAATACGACTAGACAAGCTATATAAATCCTTATTCACAAAAACTTCTACGGATGATGCATCAACATAAATATGTAAGCTTAACTTATCGGTTTTTGGTAATGGTACACTACGATAACCTTTAAGTTCTAAACCAGAAAGACTTCTATCAAGTACAATGCGATTAGATTGTAAATCAATAAATAACAACGTCGCTTGTTTACCATCTTCAGTTGCTGCCAATTGCAAGCCAAAACGTTCTGCATTACTTTCAGAGAGATCAATTTCGACATTAAGTTCACAACTAATTGATTCAATCGACGTATTTTTCAATTCACTACTCAACAATATATTGGTTAATGATTGAGGTTTTTCACGTAATACTTCAAGTTCTTTAATCGGTCTGTTGCGAACATTATTGTCTGCATCTAAGATCAATTCACGGGGTAAGGTAAATGCCCCCATCCATTTATCTTTTTTGCTCGGCATGACTGATTCCCACATATCCATCCAAGCAAAAATAATTCGACGTCCATCTGCTGCAAGAAACGATTGAGGGGCATAAAAATCATGACCAAAATCCATTTCTTGAAAAGGTTTAATAACAGAAAATTTTTGTCCTGGTTGCCAATCACCAACAATATAACCTGATTGAAACCGATTACGATATTGGTAACCTTTAGCTTTCATACCTTGCGGAGAAAACATTAAAATCCATTTGTCACCTAACGGAAAAAAATCAGGGCATTCAAGCATATAAACATCAGGATCGATATCACTTATCACAACATGATCAAATTGCCATTTTCTAAGATCTTGTGAGCGATACAGTAAAACTTTGCCCACATCGTTGCGATCTCGCTGGCCGACAACCATCCACCATATCCCATCTTGTTGCCAAACCTTCGGATCGCGAAAATGCATGATGCCATCTTCTGGCGTTAAAATCGTTCCCTGTTTTTCAAAATGAATACCGTCTTTACTAATAGCAAGGCATTGGGTTTGCCGAATTTGCTCATCGTTACCTTGACCATTTAACCAAATATGCCCCGTATAAATTAAATATAATTCGCCATCTTTTTCGACTGCCGAACCGGAAAAACAGCCACTTTTATCAAACTCTTGATCGGGTGCAATGGCTATGGGTAATCTTCGCCATGTCACTAAATCATCACTAACAGCGTGCCCCCAATGCATCGGTCCCCAGTTTTCATCATAAGGATGATGTTGATAAAAGGCATGATACTGTCCTTTAAAGTAAATCAAACCATTTGGATCGTTCATCCATCCCGATTGTGGTGCTAAATGAAAATGTGGGTAATACTGTTTATTCATGGTCGTTTCTAATTGCAAAACAGCTTGATTTGCTTTATCAATAGCAGTAGACATAAAATCCCCTTTGTTCATCCGATATCAGATTTATCTGATTATATGGTATATTAATTTAATTGTTAACGTTAACTATAGATAAATTAAGCGATAAAATATGTGATGAAAGTCACACATTTTTAACGTTAACAATGAATTTTTTTTGAAATGATTTAGTCTATGGCGAATGACTAATTATTAAACTTGGTTTAATCTGTATGTAGCAGACGATATCAATAAGAAATATCGTCAATCTATTTACAGACCTTAAACCCTATTAACCATATATTTTATCGAGTAATCAAATGAATAATACTAAAGTCTGGTCTCTTGGCGATGCGGTTATTGATTTATTGCCATTTGGCGAAATGAATTATCAAGCTTGTGCAGGGGGTGCACCTGCAAATGTTGCTATTGGCGTGGCTAAGTTAGGTCTTCCTTCGGCGTTTATCGGCCGTGTCGGTAATGATCCGTTTGGTCACTTTATGGAAAAAACATTCAAAGAATATCATGTTGACTGCCAAAGCCTTGAAAAAGATGATCTTCATCGAACCAGTACTGTCGTTGTCGATTTAGGTAAAAACGGCGAACGCAGCTTTACTTTTTTAGTCTCACCGTCAGCCGATCAATTCCTTTCAAAACAAGCAATACCCCATTTTAATCAAGACATTTTACATTTTTGTTCTTTGGCATTAGTTGGACAAACTTGTCGACAAACACTTAAAACCGCTATTGAAGATCTGACCGCTAAACAGGGGTTAATTAGTTTTGACATTAATTTACGGGAGCAAATGTGGAAAGATAAAGACGAAATGCGCACCATTATTACGCAGTTTTGTCACGATGCAGATATTCTTAAACTGTCTGATGAAGAGCTGTTTTGGTTGACAGAAAGTCAAGATTGGCATGAAGCATTAAATAAACTTCAGCAGCACTATAATGCTCCACTAAAATTGGTGACCAAAGGTCGAGATGGCAGTATTGTCGTATGGCAAGGTAAAACCTTTTCGTTTGATTCCTACCATGTGAATAGTGTTGACACAACCGGGGCTGGTGACGCTTTTGTCGCAGGTTTATTAAGTAGCATTGCGTCATCGGGAATGCCAGAAGATAAACTCATGCTAGAAAGCATGATGACCATTGCCAGTGCCTGTGGCGCTTTAGCCACAACTCAAAAAGGAGCTTTAACGGCACTGCCTGACAGCGCATTTTTACAATCATTTATTAGCGATAATCCCGCATTAACCGCTAAACAAATGGCGTAATGCAATGACTGAAAAAGAAAAAATGTTAGCTGGGTTATTGTATGATCCTGGTATCCATTTACTGGCTAACGATCGGCTTTACGCTCAAGATCTCTGCTTTCAAATCAATCAATTATCTCCTCTTGCCGAAAAACAGCGATATCAGCTGTTTCAAACGCTACTGGGAAAAACAGGAGAGCAGTTTACGATAATGCCGGGATTCCAATGTGATTACGGTTATAATATTGAAATTGGTGAAAACTTTTTCGCCAATTTTAATTGCATCATGCTTGATGCGGCTAAAATTACATTTGGTGATAATGTGCTTGTTGCACCTAATTGCGGCTTTTACACTTCAGGGCATCCACTGGATAGCCAAACACGATGCCGTGGTCTTGAGTTTGCAAAACCAATTACTATTGGTCACAACGTTTGGATTGGCGGTAATGTAATTATACTGCCAAATGTAACTATCGGTGATAATACCGTTATCGCAGCCGGAAGCATTGTTGATCGTGATATCCCTTCAAATGTGGTCGCCATGGGTGCACCCTGTCGAGAGTATAAAACGCTTTAATTCACCTTAACTGACTGTGCTCTAGCCCATGTATCGATAGCCACAACGTCCTCAATAGTGGTTGGTTCAGGTAAAACAAGTTTATCTAATGTTGCCGATACGTGTTTGGCAATATCCATAAAACCAATTTTATTTTGTAAAAATGCTTCAACCGCCACTTCGTTGGCCGCATTAAGGGTCGTGGTTGCAGCTTGCCCTCGACAAAAAGCCTCAATGGCTAATTTTAAGCAAGGATAACGATTAAAATCAGGTATATTAAACGTCAGTGATGACATTTGAGTAAAATCTAAATCAGGCACACCAGATGTGATACGTAATGGATAAGACATAGAATAAGCGATCGGTGTCCGCATATCAGGCACACCTAATTGAGCAATAACACTGCCATCTTGATAACGAACCATTGAATGAATAATTGATTGTGGATGGACAATGATTTCCATTTGCTCGGCACTGGCATTAAATAACCAACGTGCTTCAATATATTCTAAACCTTTATTCATCATCGTAGCGGAATCAACGGAAATCTTTTTTCCCATTGACCAATTAGGATGAGCAATCGCTTGTGCAGGTGACACCGAAGATAATTGATTGACTGCCCAATCTCGAAAAGGCCCCCCAGAGCCGGTTAACACAATTTTGGTCACACCATGATCAACCAAATTAGCAAACCCGAGATCATGCTGGACTGCGGTAGGCAGACTTTGAAAAATCGCATTATGTTCACTATCAACCGGTAACAGTTCAGCGCCATATCGCTTTACGGCTTGCATAAACAGATGTCCACAAGTAACCAAAGACTCTTTGTTAGCCAGTAAAATACGTTTTCCTTTTTCAATTGCAGCAAGCGTCGGTTTTAATCCTGCTGCGCCCACAATGGCAGCCATGACTTGGTGAACTTCGGGCAACTGTGCTAAATCACAAATAGCTTGTTCACCACTTAATACTTCAATATCCAATTTTAGATCAACAAGATTTGCTTTAAGCTGTTGTGCAGCTTGTTCACTTGCCATTGCCACATAATGGGGTTTAAATTCTTGGCATTGTTCAGTCATTTTTTTTACATTACTGCCACCCACTAGCACATAAGCGTTAAATAATGTTGGATTTTGCCGAATGACCGCCAAAGTGCTACAGCCTATTGATCCTGTTGAACCTAAAATTGCGATGTTTTTCATAATTAATAAATTAAACCAATGTTATTTTCTTTAAAATATGAAACATATTCTAAATCAGGTACTTTGTCTGTCATTACCAAATTAAATTCATCAAGGTTACAAATAAAAGCTGGCTTAACTTGGTTAAACTTAGTGTGATCAACAATTAATATATTTTGATTAGATTTTTTCATGGCTTTATGTTTCATATTTAACTCATCAAAATGGTAACAAGTGGTACCTTGAGTTAGATCGATACCCGCTGCCGAAATAAAGGCTTTATTTGGGCAAACAACATCGAGCTGATTATCTGAACAAATACTGGTGAAAATTGCATTATTAAGTTGATAATGCCCACCACATAAAATGATTTTACACTTTGGCTTTTTTTGTAATGCCAGAAAGGAATTGAGCGAGTAGCAGATGGCAGTGAAAGAAATATCATCACTAATTTCATCAATGATAAATTGCATAGTCGTACCACAATCAAAAAAAATTGTATCGTTTTCATCAACAAATTGACTAACCAACTTACCAATATAACGTTTTTCAATTACTTGCTTATCTTGCTGATCAGACACAAAATATTGCGATATGGTATGACGTGCCTGATTAACCACATAACCGCCTAAAACAGCCAAACATGAGGAGTGATTATTAAGATCACGACGAATTGTCATTTCAGAAACACCAAGCATTTGTGCTGCTTGTTTTAAATGAATTTTATCGATTATTTTTAAATGTTCAATAAGTGCATTGACTCTTTTTTTGGGTTGTGTTTCCATTGCTATTCCATCTATAGCCATAAGCTACTGTATCAGTAGCTTATGAAGGATGAATTAATAACCGCTAGAGGAAGTTTTATCGCCTGATACAATCGCAATACCCGCGCTAGCGCCTAATCGATTTGCACCAGCATAAACCATTTTTTCAGCCGTTTGACGATCTCTAATGCCACCTGATGCTTTAACACCCATTTTATCACCGACTGTTTCACGCATCAATTTTACATCTTCAACCGTCGCACCAGATACACTAAAACCAGTCGATGTTTTTACAAAAGCAACACCAATTTCCTTGCAAATAGCACAAACTTTCACAATTTCTTCTTTAGTTAACAAGCAAGTTTCTAAAATGACTTTTAACGGAACTGCACCGCATGCTTTAAAAACAGCTTCAATATCCTTTTTCACTGCTTCCCAATCATTGCTTTTTAGCCAACCGACATTGATAACCATATCGATTTCTTCAGCACCTGATTTGACAGCCATTTCGGTTTCAAATGCTTTAGCCGATGTTAACATCGCACCAAGCGGAAAACCAACAACCGAACAAACCTTTACATCACTACCTTTTAATAAGCTAGCGACTAAAGGAACATAACCTGAATTAACACATACAGAATAAAAATGGTACTGCTTAGCTTCTTCGCATAATTTACGTATTTGATCTTCAGTCGCATTCATTGCGAGTAAAGTATGATCAATATACTTTGCATAACCCATAAAATGTCCTTTAATTATTGTTAATGATATCTAGTAAATATTGTTAGTAATGTTAGGATAATAACATTATATGACTATAGATGTTATTATCCTAACATTATTTACTTAAATTATGATAATTAAAAACAAAACTCTGTGCTAACTACAGACAATTTAAACAGAAAAATTATTTAATAAAGACCCAGCTTTAATGAATCGTGATTTCTCCATATCATTATTGACAGGTATTTTTCAAATGCATTCCAATATTTTGTTAGCAATTAAAATACAGTGGTTAACACTTCAGTAGTTTCCAACAGGTTAATAATCTTAAAGTAAAGTTCATCAGCATCAATTACTTTGTTTTCAAACTGACCAGAAAAAAATAACAAGTTGCTCATAATACAAATCTGGATACTGCCCGATTGCCGTCTAATACAATGAATGCAATTTTATTGCCTAAAAAATTTAACAGGCGTAGTAACACTAATTTTTAATAAGTTGATAGGATAGGTAAGAAATTGGGTAAGTAATGCGCACTCTAACATTACCCATTGATTTAGAATATTTAAGCATTATTCACTAAATGCAAATCAAAACTTTAAAAGCTAATGATATAAATAAAATGAAAAAAGCCTAGTTAAATCAACTAAGCTTTTTAAACAAAGAATTAAAATTCCATTAACTCTTTTTCTTTATCAACAAGTACAGCATCTAATTTTTTAATGGCTGCGTCAGTTGCTTTTTGAATAAAATCTTGTGATTTACGTTCATCATCTTCTGATATTTGCTTATCTTTTAATAATGCTTTGACTTGATCATTCGCATCACGACGAATATTACGAATTGACACACGACCTTGTTCTGCTTCGTTACGAACAATTTTCGTTAAATCACGACGACGTTCTTCTGTTAGTGGTGGCAATGGTACTCGAATAACCGTACCTGCCGACGCTGGATTGAGCCCTAAATCAGAAGATAAAATTGCTTTTTCAATCATTGGTGTTAATGATTTATCAAATACGGTGATAGCCAATGTTCTTGCATCTTCAGCCACCACATTTGCTAATTGACGAAGCGGCGTTGGGCTACCATAATATTCAACCATAATACCGTCTAATAAGTTTGGCGATGCCCGTCCTGTTCTAATCTTAGAAATATGAGTTTGAAACGCATCTATACTTTTTTCCATGCGCACTTGCGCTTCTTTTTGAATCTCATTTAGCATAATAAAAACCTTATATTGAATAAATAAGACTAACAGCTTACTGTTGCCTGATTATTAATTAATGTCCCTTCGGGTTCACCTAAAATCACTCGACGTAATGCACCTGGTTTATTCATGTTAAAGACACAAATCGGCAGGTTATGATCACGTGCTAACGTAAACGCAGCTAAATCCATGACTTTTAATTCATCATCAAGCACTTTTTCATAATTTAATGTTTTATAAAGTGTTGCATTTGGATCTTTAACAGGATCAGCCGAATAAACACCATCAACTTTTGTTGCTTTTAACACCACATCTGCTTCAATTTCGATACCACGTAAACACGCTGCTGAGTCAGTGGTAAAAAAAGGATTACCTGTTCCTGCTGAAAGAATAACCACTTTACCATGACGAAGCAAGCTAATTGCTTCTGTCCAGCGGTAATCGTCACATACTCCATTAAGTGGAATAGCTGACATTAAACGCGCATTAACCTCAATTCGATGCAACGCATCACGCATTGCAAGACCATTCATTACTGTTGCTAGCATCCCCATATGATCGCCAACAACACGATTCATACCGGCTTTTGCAAGACCAGCTCCACGAAATAGATTACCGCCCCCAATAACAACAGCAACTTGAACATTCATTTCAATAAGTTCTTTAATTTCTTGCGCCATGCGGTCAAGAACGGTGGGATCAATACCAAAACCTTCATCGCCTTGTAGTGCTTCACCACTGAGTTTAAGAAGAATACGTTTATAGAAAGGGGTTACCATATGAAGTCTCACTATTTCGTTATTTAATTACCTGACAAGCTAAAAATGGCTAGCTAGCAATAATTTAAAAAAATTTGTAGATAAACAAAACCGCCTTGACGGCGGTTTTTTACGAAACAATTAAGATTGTTTCGACATCGCAGCAACTTCGGCTGCAAAATCAACTTCCACTTTTTCAATGCCTTCACCCACTTCAAAACGGATGAAAGAAGCAACAGTCGCTTTTTTCTCAGCCAGTAAATCACCAACAGTCTTACTTGGATCCATAACAAATGGTTGACCAGTAAGTGAAACTTCACCAGTAAATTTACGCATACGGCCTTCAACCATTTTTTCAGCGATTTCACGTGGTTTACCTGATTGCATTGCAATTTCGATTTGAATATTGCGCTCATGTTCAACAACATCAGCTGGAACATCGCTTGGGCTAACATATTCTGGTTTGCTTGCAGCAATGTGCATTGCAATATGTTTAACTAATTCTTCATCACAACCACTGTTTGCAGCAACTAATACACCGATACGTGCACCATGTTGGTAACTACCAACTACATCACCTGAAATTTGTTGAATACGACGAATACCGATGTTTTCGCCGATTTTTGCAACTAGTGCTGTACGTTCTTCTTCAAATTTTGCTTGTAACGCAGCAAGATCAGTAATGTTATCGTTCAATGCTGCTGTAGCAACTTTTTCGCTAAACTCTAAGAAACCTGCATCTTTAGCAACAAAGTCTGTTTCGCAGTTGATTTCTAAAATTACACCCGATTTTTTATCCGCAGAAATCTTAGAAATAATTACACCTTCAGCCGCTACACGACCTGCTTTTTTAGCCGCTTTTGCTTGACCTGATTTACGCATATTGTCGATAGCAACTTCGATATCACCATTTGCTTCAACTAATGCTTTTTTACATTCCATCATACCTGCGCCAGTTCTTTCACGCAGTTCTTTTACCATAGAAGCGGTAACTTCAGCCATTTTTAAATCCTCTATTTAACCATTGTGATGATTTTCATTAGAATGGGTCGATTATTTATATTATCGACCCTGAAAATATTTGAGTTTATTACTCAGCTGCTGGAGCTTCTTCAACAAAGCTTTCTTCAGATACTGGAGATTGATTTTGTTCACGACCAGCACGAACGGCTTCCGCAACTGCATTTGCATATAATTGAATTGCACGAATTGCGTCATCATTACCTGGAACGATGTAATCAATACCATCTGGATCTGAGTTGGTATCAACAACAGCAACGACTGGAATACCTAAATTGTTAGCTTCTTTGATAGCGATATGTTCATGGTCTGCGCCAATAACAAAAATCACATCGGGTAAGCCACCCATATTTTTAATTCCACCCAAGCTATTTTCTAATTTAGCCATTTCACGAGCACGCATTAGTGCTTCTTTTTTGGTTAATTTGTCAAATGTACCATCACTAGCTTGTGTTTCTAAATCTTTAAGACGTTTGATTGATTGACGTACTGTTTTCCAGTTAGTCAACATACCACCTAACCAACGGTGATTAACATAGTATTGTCCACAGCTTTCAGCGGCTTGTTTAATCGCTTCGCTTGCTGCTCGTTTTGTACCAACAAATAAAATTTTACCTTTACGTGCAGCCACTTTGTTTAATTCAGCTAACGCTTCGTTAAACATTGGTACTGTTTTTTCAAGGTTGATAATGTGAACTTTGTTACGCGCACCAAAAATAAATGGTTTCATTTTTGGGTTCCAATAACGGGTTTGGTGTCCAAAGTGTACACCTGCTTGTAACATATCGCGCATTGATACTGTAGTCATGATTTCCTCATTTTGACGTTGGGGTTATGCCTCCACATACCCGCTTTAACCGACCTTATTGCATAAAACAAAAGGCACCCCGGAAAAGAGTAATGATATGTGTGTGTTATAACGTTAATTAAAGTTTAAAATTTGTGCTGACTCTCACAACGATTTTTTTGAAAAATGAATGTGGAAAGTAGCGCGCGTTTTATACCATATTTAGATAAATATTGCTAGTTTTATTTATATCGATGTGATTTTTATTGGCAAAAAAAGATTTACAGTCATAATAAATGAGGATTAAGTTATCGATTAACGCCTTAAATATAATTTTTAGATACCATCAATTTCATTTCATAATTTAATAATGCATAATCCACATTTTTTATTACGCTATTTTTATTAAAAAATGATTTTTTTTGAATCGTTTTTTTATTTTAAAGTGGCTCAATTCGACCCGTACCGGCAAATCACTCAACTCAACATTAATCATGTTTTACTCTG
>NZ_JAFNNQ010000002.1:264701-264914 GCF_026536675.1 Gilliamella sp. B2717
ACAATGCAATTTTAATTGCAGATTTTTTAACAATCCCCATAACGCCTGATTACGTGCATTACTCCTTTGTATCAATTCCGCTTCGGATGGCTTTTCATCGAAAATTCTCGCAACACCTTCTTCAAGGCATAATCTTTTTAAATGCGTCAGCTGACTAAGCTTTTCTAATAAAACAATCGGAAATTTTCGTTGACGCAAATGCAAATCCACTAT
>NZ_JAFNNQ010000002.1:264997-265423 GCF_026536675.1 Gilliamella sp. B2717
GCACCCCGAGTATCAATATAGCGAAACATAATACCCGAACTGGCATTTAACTTAATTTCACCATGATATTTAGCCTGTATTGCTAACAACAACGTGATAAGTGCATGGTTACGTGTATCACGCTCCTTTTGTTTAATCAATCGCTCATCTTCTGGCAAGATTTCTAAGCTATAATAGCTAATACCATATTCGTCAAAAAATAACCAAGTTAACTGCGGCAGATCCATCGATTTTGTTAACAAGGCTAATGACAAATGTTCTGTTACTATTTCTAATCGTTTTACGGGCTGAAAATCAGTGTGCTCAGCAAAATATTCAAAGTTTTCATCACTAAAAATGTTAAGACTTACTTTTTCCGCCAAAGGGTAATAAGCCAGTAATCCTGATAAACTATTAGCCGGTAACGGAAGATCATCATACTGAACC
>NZ_JAFNNQ010000002.1:265513-265987 GCF_026536675.1 Gilliamella sp. B2717
CAGAAACTTGATCGGTTGTTAATATCGCCTTTAGTACAATCAACGCTAATTAGCCGTTTATAATCCCACTTAAATACACTTCTGAACTCTTCGTAATTAGCCTGATATTCGCGCACTAATCCTGAGCCATCGACATACCAATTAATCCATTCAACGTCATAACCATCAATCCACAATGACTCGACACNACACAAAACCGTCATAGTATTTATAAGTTACCCCGTTTAACAACTCACCTTGATAATAGACAGGATCATCAGATTCATAATACTCATCATCTTCTATCACCGCAAAATCGATTTTTACCCCACTGCTGTGCTGATAAAANACCAAACGCTTGTTCCCCCGTAATTTTACCTTCGGTCATTTGGTACACTTTATGCAATTTTTGTTCTCGATGGTCATAAGCCAACCCACTAAATAACACATCATTTAAAAAATAAAAGCCTTGAATAAGCTGTAAATGGCTCAATT
>NZ_JAFNNQ010000002.1:266119-266332 GCF_026536675.1 Gilliamella sp. B2717
GCAATGCAATTTTATTTGCAGATTTTTTAACAATCCCCATAACACCTGATTACGTGCATTACTCCTTTGTACCTGTTCCGCTTCGGATGGATTATCATCGTCAAAACGCGAAACACCTTCTTCAAGGCATAATCTTTTTAAATGCGTCAGCCGACTAAGCTTTTCTAATAAAACAATCGGAAATTTTCGTTGACGCAAATGCAAATCCACTAT
>NZ_JAFNNQ010000002.1:266423-266577 GCF_026536675.1 Gilliamella sp. B2717
TCACCCTGAGTATCGACATAATAAAACATAATACCCGAACTGGCATTTAACTGAATTTCGCCATGATATTTAGCCTGTATTGCTAACAACAACGTGATAAGTGCATGGTTACGTGTATCACACTCCTTTTGTTTAATCAATCGCTCATCTTCTG
>NZ_JAFNNQ010000032.1:0-569 GCF_026536675.1 Gilliamella sp. B2717
CCGCCAAAATACCTCAATAGAGGATGTCGGATTTTGATTTTTTCTACACACATATAAATATTAGCTCCAGATTTGAGGGAAAAACGCTATTTGAGTTGTTCCGCAGACAATTCGGTTATAAAAAATTCACCGTGTTTAGGTTTAGGTTTTGGTTTTGGGTTTTGGGTTTTGGGGTTGAACTAAATTAAATTCAACAACCACACGACCATTGATAGTGCTGGGATAATGCCGATCCACACGGGCGATCAGTGCGGCGTCGGCGTGGGCTAAAATAAAATGTGACGTTATTTTTATCCCTGGCAGGGCGGGTTCCAGAACAACAACCGCTGAAACACAGCCGCGACTAATTAGCTCAAATTGAGACTCCGAAACGGTCACGATTTTGTACGAGCTATTTTTAAATTGACTAAACATTGAGTTAGTTATCTCCATTATCTTGAAAAAATTTCTATATATGAGTGCTGTATGACTCAGACCCGATCTACGTCCAATTGGACGGAAAAAAGATCTAAACAAAATTTCGCCCTCGTATTTCCTCCTCGCGTTGGCAGTCAATACACAGACTGCAA
>NZ_JAFNNQ010000032.1:582-788 GCF_026536675.1 Gilliamella sp. B2717
GACGGCGCTCGTCGGGGATAGGCTCCTGACAATTGATGCAGAAACGTGCCGATTCACCGGTGTAAACGTGTTTGTTGCTCAGCGCGGCAGTGGTAAAAATGTCGATCCGATCCTGAGCAATATCCGCTAAATCAGCCATTAGATCTCCTCCCGCATTTGTTCGCGCATGTATTCCGCCTCGTCACGCAGTAGATCCGCCGCCTCGG
>NZ_JAFNNQ010000033.1:0-879 GCF_026536675.1 Gilliamella sp. B2717
ATATCACCGCCTTGCCCTTTGATAAATAAGTTCTGAGCAGACGCACCGGTATCAACGATAAGTTGCACCGAACGATCAATGGTTTCACCTTCCGTCGTCTTTGCCACAACCTTATATGTCCCCAGTAACGGCGCATCTAATTTATAGCTACCGTCCTGATTTGTGGTCGTGTCCGATAGTAACTTTTGATTACTGTCATATAATTCAACTTTTAAACCCGTTAACGGCATTTCTGTTTTACTGGCCGTATTATCATAATCTAAATAGACTTTTCCACCTATATCAAAGGCATATGCTGTTGATATCGTCGACACCGATATCAACGCAGAAGCTAATAAGCGCTTTATGCTTCTTAGCATCGTCTTTTGCACTGTTGCATTATGCTCAGTTCGCATTATCTTCTCTCCTGATATGCGTAAATTCTTCTCTTCTTTACGTTTTTCAACCCTTGGGGCATTGAACTGCATCTTCGGTAAGTGCTTTTCTACACCGGTAACTTTTTGCCAACTGTTCATTAGAAACTCCCCACTACATTGACAAACCAACCTCGTGAACGGTAGTTCAGGTGTGTTAAGTTGTCGTTATAATCCGTGAAGTTGTAACCCACGCCCATCTTGATGTTGTCGCCAATATAACGATAAACACTGGTCACCAATCCGTCTTTGTGGTCATCTGCCAGACTTGTTCGTAGCGTTCGACCTTCAACCTGATATTCCCAGTCGCCTGTCTTGTAATTAACACGCACCGCATACAAACTTGCACCCGATGAGTACCAGTCACTTTCACCTTTATAACGTAAATGACCCTGTCTGTGCGCCGCTTTAAACGCCGTTTCCCAGTTCGCATTCCATTCGTAAACACCTTCTAATGACCATACCC
>NZ_JAFNNQ010000033.1:901-1126 GCF_026536675.1 Gilliamella sp. B2717
GCTTGATGACGTTGAGTTCACTATCAACTGGTCATCCGGGTCTAATCCATACACATACGTCAATTTACCAAATAAGTTCAGGTTGTTTATCGCTCTCGGTCGGTAAGCAAAACCAACCATCGATTCCGTGTAGTTACTCACCACTTCACTGTTGTTTCTGTGCTCCCCTAACGTCTTGGCAAAATCAAACTGTACCAGCCAGCTTAAGTCTTCATTGACCACCGT
>NZ_JAFNNQ010000034.1:0-2798 GCF_026536675.1 Gilliamella sp. B2717
GAAACTAAAAAAGAGCAATCAGCAGACACCACAACTAATCAAACCGAAACTTCATCAACGCCTGCCACTTTAAGTCAAAATGGTAAAGTTTGGTTTATGCATCCCATTGGAATCCAAATATTTAATTTTGAAAGTTGTATGTGTAATAAATGTATAACTGAAGAACAATTTAAATCTATTATACCTGAAGATGTTTTAAAAAATGGGTTATTTCATAAAATGAATAATGATCTAAAAAATATATCAATAAATACATTTCTTTCAAAGTTGAATGCATATTTTAAACAATATAACGTTACAAGTTGTTTACAGAAAGCTCATTTTATATCACAAATATTATGTGAAAGTGATTTTTTAAGAACTTCTGAAGAGTATAAAAATAGGGATGGTTCTATACCTAAGAATTGGAATAATTATAGTGGTGGTTCAAATTATCATGGTAGGGGACTAATTCAAATTACTCATGATTATAATTATAAATCTTTTGGTAAGTATATTAAAAATGATTTGATTAAAGATAACCCAGATCTTATATGCTCTGATTTGGATTATACAATTAAATCGGCATTTTGGTATTGGATTGAAGGTAGTGCATGGGGAAATGTAAATAATATTGCAGCAAATAATGACTTTCTTAAAGTTACCATGGCTATAAATGGGGGATATAACCATGTTGCAGATAGAAACAAAGCTCTTATAACTTTATACAATGAGTTTAATATCAGAAATTGTAAAGAATATCATGATATTAAAGTTGATAACTATTCTTTTGCTACTAGTGAAATGATTAATAGTAAATGGTATAAAAATAATACAGTTAAAGTACAAGAAGTTGAGGCAGCTTTAAGTGCTTTGTATGCAGATTTACAACACAGAGGTTAAAATGAAAAAAATTTATATTTTTACTATATTGCTTTTTTTTAATTTTCCGATATTTGCGCAAATATGTAAGGAAAGCAAATTAAATGTTATTAAAGGTCAATTTATTAATGGCAATAATTTTGAAGGAAAATATATTTATTGTCGTTTGAGTAATCCTGAAGAAGACAAAATCTCACAAATTAATTTTAATTTAAATATAGATGGAACAATTAATAGTTATATTTACAACGGAGGAGGTAATCCATCAATTGAAACTTCAAATTTAGGTGTAATTTCTATTTTTGATAAATTTGGTGGAATGGAAAGCCCAGCTAAAATAACTTATTTAGCTAGTTTAAATAAAAAATTAATCATACTAGGAGAAATTAATCTAGATTATTCTCAAGGACAAGTTGTTAGTTATTCTATACAGAATATTAATGACAAACTAGACATTATGAGCTCTATTTTCTCAGAAAAAATAAAGCATTATTTTATAGATAATACTCAATTGTCTTATCCTGATTATTTTTTATTGCTGTTATTTAATTCATTTTTGGAAAAAAACATTTCAAAAGATTGGATAAAGCAGTTTTATAAAAAATTAAATTTAATGCAGCATCAAGATATCATTAATATTTATAGTCAAAATGTATTTTTTAAAAATACTACACTTTGTAATAAAGATAAAAATGAAAAAAATGCATTTGGATGTGAAGTTAACAATACTCAATTATCGTTATGTTATGATTATATTAATTCTAAGTTATTCTATAGGTTTGGTAGCCAGTCAAAATTAGAATTGCAATTAGTAAAAATAATTGATGATAAAGACAAGAAAAAATCTGTAATAACCTTTACCAATAAAGATACTGATTATTTGGTGGATACAAACCCAGGAAAAGAAGGTGTGAGAATTAAAAGAAAAGAGATGCACTTTAAGAAGTTTGAATGTAATCCAAGTACTATTGAACCAATGATTTTAAATAGTTTCAATTAAATAGGCTGTTTTGATAAAAATTAAAAGGAAGAACATAATAAAATATTTAGAACAGGATGGTGATGCTGAAGATGCTATTTATGATTGGGCTAAAGAATTTGCATCAGCAGGAGTACGTAAAGGGAAAACAATAAGTAAGGGAAGAATAGCTGTTTTTGAAGGTTCATCATATTATCAAGGAGATGGGCTAAATTCTGCCCATATATTACCAGATCAAATGGTTGAAGCCTTAAAAGAATCGAAAAATGGAAATTGGAGGTAAATATGAAAAGGTTAAAGTTTGCTCTTCTGTGTTTCATAATATTTGCAATTAATTATTCCTTAATAGCTCAAGCTCAAAGTAAAGAACTTATCAAATTAGATTTTAACGATTTCGCTATTAAAACTAAAACAAAAATTAAAAATGCAAACTTTGCATATCATTATTTGATTAAGGTTTATGGGTGTGGTGGTGGTGCAATTTGTGGAGAGATTCGAAACTTACTCTCTAACAAAGTTATTGGACTTCCTAATGCTTATTTAATAGAAGATGAAAATGGAGAAAATGGGTTTTCTATAGAGTATCACTTAAATAGTAGTTTAATTATTATTTCTGGAATAATAGCGGATCCTGATGAAAATGAAGCTAACGAAGGATATAGAAGAAGATATTATAATTTCATAAATGAAAAGTTTGAGCTTTTAGAAAAATGATTAACATTATTGGGGGGCTACAAATTAACTATTAGATGTTAAAAATCGTGATGATATTAAAGTATGAACAATTCAATTTATGGATATAAATTGAAAAAGCTCTTGTTGAAAAAATTTTTTCATGCAGTTGGAGCATTAAGTAATACTAAGATGTGAAGAAAGTCAATTGTTCGTTCTTAGAGATTAGAACAACAAAGAAGAGATTATCAACGTTTTCCAGATGGTTATGAAGATGCACCCGACA
>NZ_JAFNNQ010000034.1:2823-6326 GCF_026536675.1 Gilliamella sp. B2717
CTTATTGGGCATAATAAATGGGTTAGAAGAGAAGTATAAATTATGGGAAAAAAGCAAAGAAAAAGCGACAAAAATGCTCTGGTGGGATGATGTCGCCAAAGGATTAGCTAAGCAAAAACAACAGACAGAACAAAGTGAAGCAGAAACTAAAAAAGAGCAATCAGCAGACACCTCAACTAATCAAACCGAAACTTTATCAACGCCTGCCACCTTAAGTCAAATGGTAGGGTGTGGTTTATGCATCCTGTGGGTATTTCTATTTTCACAGAAAAGAAAATAGATTGTTGTTCTATAAAATTTCATAGAATTTTAAAAATTGTATTGAGACATGAAGGAGGATATGTAAATAATCCAAATGATTCTGGAGGTGCAACTAATAAAGGAATAGCTTGGAATACGTGGGTGGCATATGCAAAAAAAGATTTAGGAATAGAACCTACTTTAGAAAACTTAAAACAACTGACAGATAAACAAGCTGAAGTTATCTATAGAAAAAGATATTGGCAACCGAAAGGATTCTGCAAAATAGAAAATGATAGATTAGGGTTAATGATATATGATTGGTCAATTACGTCCGGAGGCGCAATAAAAAAAGTTCAGCAACTTCTAGTCGATGAGTTTGATCAAAATATCGATGTTGATGGAAAAATGGGGGAAAGAACAGCTGTTATTATAAATTCTATTGCTGATCAAGATAACTTATTAACACGTATTACTGAAATCAGACGAGAATATTATACTAATTTAGCTATTAAAGCGGATGGAACTCATACAAAAAACTATGTATTTCTAAAAGGTTGGTTAAATAGAGTGGATGATTGTTTAAATGTGAAAATTGAGGATTAGTTTATGCGATATATATTTTTTGTTTTGCTTTTTTTATTTCATTTTAATTCCGCTTGTGCCTTAGCTATTGAGCAAACTTGGACAGAAGAAGTTCATTTAGAAAAAAATGAAATACCTTATAGTATTTTCTCAATACAATTGAAAATTGACACTAACAATAAAGTAGAGGGGGAATTATGTTCTATAGTTAATTATGGCAATAAAATAGATTGCCCTATACCTTTTGTATCTAAATTAATCAATAATGAAATCGAAGTTCATTTTGATAGTACCTTTGGTGGTAAAAATGGTGTAGCTATTCTTAGATTACAAGAAAAAAATTTAATTTGGGATTTGATCAGAGTTCCTAATGGAGAATATTATTTAACAAATAAAGCGAAATTACTTCCTGAAAATATTAAAAAACATTGATAATGGGTTTTTGGGTTAAAAAACATCCAATTATTTTATTAAACAATAAAGAATATGAACTTATTTTTTTTAGAACAAAGAATAAATATGGATTTATTAACCGACTTTGATTATGAATAAGTTGCAAATGAGTTAGGATGTGAAGCAAAAGCTCTTAAAGCTGTAGGTATAAAAGAAACAAAGGATGAAAGTTTTTACACTCATTTAGGAGATCATGTTCCTAAAATATTGTTTGAAAGACATTATTTTCACAAATTAACCAATGGTAAATTTGATAATGATCCTGATATTTCTAGTAGTTCTTCATTCGCTAAGTATGGAACTTATGCGAAACAATATGAACGATTAATAAAAGCATATAATTTATCACCTCGAGAAGCACTACTATCAGCTTCTTGGGGAAAATTTCAAGTCATGGGTGCAAATATGCATTCAAATAAATTAAGTATTGAAGATATTCTATATGAAATTAGCCGTTCAGAAAAAAATCATTTAATTACATTAAAAGGTTATTTATTAAGAAATAACAATGCATTAGAAGCATTAAAGTTAAAAGAATGGGACACATTTGCTTTTTATTATAATGGAAGCAATTATAAAAAAATAATTATGATGTGCTTATAAAAGAAATATATGAAAAACTATAAAGAAGAAAATTAAAGGAATCATAATATGAAGAAAATTATTATTATTTTTATACTATCAATGAATTTTGCATTTGCTAATACAACAAAATGTGATAAAGATTCGGTTAAAAAAATAAATATAACAACATTTTCTGGGGACAATATGAATTTATTATACCAATATTGCCCATATAATAATGAAGAATCAAAGGATTATGATGGATATCAATTATTAACGATTAACGTTGATAACAATTCATTCACCTATACAAATAATGTGATTGGAAATGAATATTTTGGTGGGGAAATGTTTTATTCAAAACTAGGTATATTCGGTTTAATCGAATCAAATACAGGTAATTCACCATTAACAATCACATATTTGAATATCAAAGATAATAATCTAATTTTATTGGGAAAAATCACGTTTGAACGACGTATGGGAAATATAATCGGTGAGCCCATTATAGAAAATATAAGTAATGAAACTATTAGAATTATCGATAATATATTTGTATTAAATAAAAAAAATATTTTGGGGGAATATTTTTTAAATTACTATGAAAGCTTTCTGTTTATTTTAGCCGATCAATTTAAACAAAATTTGTCAAAACATGAAATAAATAGATTACTAGCTAAATTAGCTAATTATCAAGATTTAAATAATTTTTATAGGCAAAAAATCTTTTTTAAAGATCGTTCTTTATGTACATATAATGAAAATCTAATTGAAATGGATGCCTTTGGTTGCCAAATAGGAAATAAGCAATTATCTATTTGTTATGATTATTTTAACAAAAGTGATCTAATATATAGATTTGGCAATAAAAACAAAATAGAATTAGAGTTGCGAAAAGAAATTTCTGACCATAAAGTTTCAATAAATCCGTTAGTTTTTAAAAAAAATATTTGGCATTATGAAGTAAATACATATCCAGATAATGCAGGAATTTTAATAAAAAAAAATAACGAGAATATTACATTTCTTAAATGTAAAAATGAAAGTGTAGAACCTTATATACTTAATCCAATATGGAATTAGAATGAAATAGGTTAGTAATAACTTGTTGACAAGTCACATGGATAAGTGAATTTTTCTGCTTATATGAATAATATCTGGTTATTTAGGAAACGCATATTTTTACAAACATTGAAAAATCATAACCCAATACTAAATTACACAAAACTAAAAAAGGTCAAACATCTGACACCTCAAATAAACTTGCAGAAACTTTTACGCCTGTAACCTTGTGCTAAAGCGGTAGGCGTGATTTATGCAAGCTGTGGCTATGGTGGATTGTTTCAGAACTCAAAAGAAATTACACTCTAGAAGATGCCGAATTCGCTATAAATCTAATATATAAGAAGCATGGCAAGCAAATGGCAATAATAATTGAAAAAATGTATCGTTCAGAAACTGCACATTTTGAATCCTTACAATATAAGCAAACGGGGACAGGAGGTATGGAATCTTTTGGTTTACCACTATACTATGGTTGGGAGTGGTTTGGTTTTAAACAGATTACAGAAACCAGTAGTTTAAAAGAATTTTATTTGAATGCGAAAAAAGCGGAAACCCGAAATAAGGATAATGCTTCACTGGAGAACTATAAGCCAACC
>NZ_JAFNNQ010000034.1:6427-6652 GCF_026536675.1 Gilliamella sp. B2717
GATGTTTTAAAGGAATATCCGACAAACCACACTTAACAACGGCACTGGGACGGCTGTTAGTTAATTATAAAAGTGAATGGTATGAAGAGCTGGATGCAGAAGGAAAGCGACCGGAATGGGAAGCATTAAACAGTGAAATGACCGATGATGCGGAAAACTATTTAGGTTATATAAAAGACGGTGATGAAGCAAAACGTGATGCATATGTTAGTAAGATGGACGCAA
>NZ_JAFNNQ010000035.1:0-290 GCF_026536675.1 Gilliamella sp. B2717
GCGCAGTCAACGTAATAAAAGCACCGACATAGCCGAATTCATCAGCTATATCTTCAAAACCCCGCATCCTGATCATTAGCTCGCAACGACGAATTGCTGGATTAGCATTTGATTTATCAACCTGTAAAACTAGTTCAAATTGCTCGCCTGTGTCGGTATTTTCTATGCGTTGGTTTTTGAGCCATTCCCGATTTTTTCGCTTTTGTTCTTTCCATTCACCAACGCAAGCGCGGCTTGCGTACGGGCTGGCCGACTTTTGCACTTGCCCGGCAGCAATAGCTAAATGTTCA
>NZ_JAFNNQ010000035.1:358-1201 GCF_026536675.1 Gilliamella sp. B2717
GTCGTCCGATAATTTAGCAAGCGCTATGACAATTTGTTGCGCTGTGATCTCGTCTTTTTCATAATCGGCGTAGTAGGGGGCTGTGATTTTTAATGGTTTAAGTTGTTCTAATGCGAATTTATAGATAGCTAACTCATGACTATTTTCACCAACACAACTCAGCTTAAATTCGTCGGTTTCTAAAAATTTGATAATTAGATTTTGCATATACCCGGCAATCTTTGCGCCGAGTTCATCAACGTCGATCTTGTCGTAAGTTGGCAATGTTGACAGTTGTTTATAGAATGTTTGCGCTATAAGACTTTTACCCGCATTTTCAATGGCGTATTGCTGCTGTACTTCGGTGCAACGAGTTAAACCGCAGGTGCGTAAAAAAGTATTAGCAGCTTTTGAGCCTTTTTCTTGATAGAGTGTTGCATATTTACGAGCAAAATAACTACCAATAAATTGAGGGGTACCATTAAAAAATGGGTGAAAATAATCGTATTCATGTGGTATTTGTTCCCACAGCGGGCGCTCAATAATTGACAGATCAGCCGGCGCCCGACGCTCAGTGTTACGCGGCGATTTGGGTTGAATAAATTTTTTTGGCAAAAATTGCCCAACACGATCGTAAAAATCACGCATAACAACGGATAGGGCAGATCGCGCCCTATCGCTGATTGGTGGTAATCGCTGAATGATTGAGGCGGTCATGTCATTCTGCGGAGTTAACTACGTCGTCGACCAGGCTCAGCATTACATATCCCGGCTGAAGGAATTCTTCATCGTCTAATACGTGAGAAATGCGGCGAAAAATTCTATAACAGGTATAATTACCGTCAACATACTCACGCAGACAGA
>NZ_JAFNNQ010000036.1:0-315 GCF_026536675.1 Gilliamella sp. B2717
CTGTTTTTATTCCCATCAAAATATTATAAAAATGCTCTGGTTTAATTTTTAAATCATGCGTTGTCATTATTGATCACCTCTAAACCATATCGGGCGTTAAAACCGCAATAATTTCATGCGCCGATCGACGGTTGCCGTTGGCCGCAACAGATCGTGGGGCATCGATTTCGTAAATTTCAAACTCACTAAAAACACCCCGTACGACTGGGTTATCGCTGTTAGACACGATCGCCGATGCGCCTCGTTGGACAGCGTGGACGAGTAAATCGTGTAATAATTTAGTGACTGGGTAGTTAAATTTGTGGGCGGTGTAAC
>NZ_JAFNNQ010000036.1:437-1128 GCF_026536675.1 Gilliamella sp. B2717
ACCACAACATCAGTGGGCACGGATATCAATTTATTACTAAATGCGATCAGCTCATCCTGAGGAAAATATACCCGTTTATATTTACCGCTGGGTACGTTAAACTCGCCACGTTGGTTGTATCGACAGATCCCGTTAAAACAGTGACGATTTAAATAAACGAACGCCGCCGCACGTTCTAACGACGACGGGGGGAATAGCTGACAATTAAACTGAGTGCGTATCTGATAAAAATCAACATCGTTATCAAATAATTTTTTGGTGGCGTTAATCAGCCTCGTGAGGTCGTTTTTCAGCCAAACGTACACATTAATTAAATCGCTGTTTTTATCTGATAACAGATAATTATTATAATTTGTGTTTACAAACACGTTACCGGCACCAACAAACGGCTCAACCAGCCGTAGAGTGTCCGACACAGGGAGGTGGGGTAATAATTGATCGAGAATTCTTGATTTTCCCCCGACCCATTTTAAAAATGATTTTTGGACAGTCATCCGTTTTTCCTCTAATTTCACCGTTTAATCCAAATACATTCAGTTCTAATTACGGGGCCACGTTGTGACGCAGCTCGTGCGTTGGTGCATTTCCTGTCCCAACCGTTTAGCATGTCGTTATATAATTCGCTGTTGTAACCGGAAATAACAACCCGCCCCTCGACGCGTTTAATTTTGTTTAAAAAAATTTCATGATC
>NZ_JAFNNQ010000036.1:1234-1560 GCF_026536675.1 Gilliamella sp. B2717
ACTGTCGTGTTTGTCTAACAATTCGATCGCGGGAATATTTTCGATAATAACCCCCTGTAATCGCTCAACAATTGCCAACAAATTAGCAGGGATTTTTGCCCATGTTGTTGCGCCGGTTGTAGCCCCTTTTTTGGTACCACCAGAAAAACCTGAATTTTTTTGATGTACACCATTTGACGAAAATGACATAAACGATCTGATTAATAATTGACTAGCCTGAACTATTTCGTCAGAACAATTGCAATAACAGGCGTTTAGATACTCATTTCTGTGAAATGGGGTTAACGCAATTAACTGAATTAATTTTTTTGCAGATTGAGGATTGC
>NZ_JAFNNQ010000037.1:0-315 GCF_026536675.1 Gilliamella sp. B2717
CTGTTTTTATTCCCATCAAAATATTATAAAAATGCTCTGGTTTAATTTTTAAATCATGCGTCGCCATTGTTCACCCCCTCTAAACCATATCCGGCGTTAAAACAGCAATAATTTCACGTGCCGATCTGCGGTTGCCGTTGGCTGCAACTGAGCGCGGGGCGTCGATTTCGTAAATTTCAAACTCACTAAAAAGGCTTCGTACGACTGGGTTATCGCTATTAGAAACGATCGCCGACGCACCTTGTTGGACAGCATGGACGAGTAAATCGTGTAATAATTTAGTGACTGGGTAGTTAAATTTGTGGGCGGTGTAAC
>NZ_JAFNNQ010000037.1:438-1129 GCF_026536675.1 Gilliamella sp. B2717
GCCATAACGTCAGTGGGCACGGATATCAATTTATTACTAAACGCGATCAGTTCATCCTGCGGGAAATAGACCCGTTTATATTTGCCGCTCGGTACGTTGAACTCGCCACGTTGGTTGTACCTACAGATCCCGTTAAAACAGTGACGATTCAAATAAACAAACGCCGCCGCACGCTCTAATGACGACGGCATAAATAGCTGGCAATTAAACTGAGTGCGTATCTGATAAAAATCGACATCGTTATCAAATAATTTTTTGGTGGCGTTAATCAGCATCGTGAGGTCGTTTTTCAGCCAAACGTACACATTAATTAAATCACTGTTTTTATCTGATAGCAGATAGCGATTATAATTTGTGTTTACGAACACGTTACCCGCACCAACAAACGGCTCAACCAGCCGTAGAGAGTTCGACACAGGCAGGTGAGGTAATAATTGGTCGATAATACGGGACTTCCCCCCGACCCATTTTAAAAATGATTTTTGGACAGTCATCCGTTTTTCCTCTAATTTCATTATTTAATCCAAATGCATTCAGTTCTAATTATTGGACCACGTTGTGATGCAGCTCGTGCATTAGTGCATTTCCTATCCCAACCGTTTAGCATGTCGTTATATAACTCGCTGTTGCAACCGGAAATAACAACCCGCCCCTCGACGCGTTTAATTTTGTTTAAAAAAATTTCATGATC
>NZ_JAFNNQ010000037.1:1229-1555 GCF_026536675.1 Gilliamella sp. B2717
GCTGTCGTGCCGATCTAACAATTCGATCGCGGGAATATTTTCGATAATACCCCCCTGCAATCGTTCAACAATTGCCAGTAAATTAGCAGGGATTTTTGCCCACGTTGTTGCGTCGGTTGTAGCCCCTTTTTTGGTACTACCAGAAAAACCTGAACTTTTTTGATGCACACCTTTTGAAGAAAACGACATAAACGACCTGATTAATAATTGACTGGCCTGAATTATTTCGTCAGAACAATTGCAATAACAGGCGTTTTGATACTCGTTTCTGTGAAATGGGGTTAACGCAATTAACTGAATTAATTTTTTTGCAGATTGAGGATTGC
>NZ_JAFNNQ010000038.1:0-355 GCF_026536675.1 Gilliamella sp. B2717
CAAATTAAAATTTACATCCAGTGATATTGATGTAGCACTTATGCGTTTAATCAATAGTGATGTTATCAATTTTTCAGGATAAAGGAATCAACCATGGCATTAACCCCCCTAAAAAAATGGAAATATCCGGTCGTTACCAATGACCCAAAAAAATCAAGCGCTGCCCATTATCATCAAGCCTTAATGTTAGTGGAAGAAGGTTTCTATCCTGTGAGCGTTAATAAACAGGTACATGGCGGCATTCATTTTGATGAAAAAGCGCTTAAGAATTTAGGCATTGTATATGATAAACCGAGCAAAGTGTGCTGTATAGCTGATGGTGAAGTCATTGCTTATCGGGTAAACGACAATTATC
>NZ_JAFNNQ010000038.1:432-807 GCF_026536675.1 Gilliamella sp. B2717
TGGCTCCGGCAGCGACCCCGCCAGCGACACCAACTCCAACAACCGAAAGTCAGTCATCCCCTGAGGCAGCTACCACCAGCTCAACTGAAAATTCAACAGCGCCAGCAGCCAATGCATTACCGTCGTCAAATACACAGCCTACGACTACAACGCCGGTAAAAACATCACCAACGGGCACGAATACTAATACGCCAACTCCCCCAACGACAACCGGTGACGCATCAACAGCAAGTACACCGCCTGCTGCTGAAACGGCTAAACCTAAACAGCCCGGTCATCAGCTGTATTTTTATAGTTTATATATGCATTTGGCAGATACAAAGTACTATGAGGATAACCCCAAAGAGCCTGCGCCGGCATTTTGGGAGCAAGATA
>NZ_JAFNNQ010000039.1:0-355 GCF_026536675.1 Gilliamella sp. B2717
CAAATTAAAATTTACATCCAGTGATATTGATGTAGCACTTATGCGTTTAATCAATAGTGATATTATCAATTTTTCAGGATAAAGGAATCAACCATGGCATTAACCCCTATAAAAAAATGGAAATATCCGGTCGTTACCAATGACCAAAAAAAATCAAACGCTACCCGTTATCATCAAGCCTTAATGTTAGTGGAAGAGGGTTTCTATCCTGTCAGCACGAATAAACAGGTACATGGCGGCATTCATTTTGATGAAAAAGCGCTTGAAAATTTAGGCATTGTATATGATAAACCCAGCAAAGTGTGCTGTATAGCTGATGGTGAAGTCATTGCTTATCGGGTAAACGACAATTATC
>NZ_JAFNNQ010000039.1:458-836 GCF_026536675.1 Gilliamella sp. B2717
CGACCCCGCCAGCGACACCAACCCCAACAACCCCAACACCACCAACGGCAGAAAGTCAGTCATCCCCTGAGGCAGCTACAAATAGCTCAACTGAAAATTCAACGGCACCGGCAGCGAATGCATTACCGTCGTCAAATACATCGCCAGCCACGACAACACCGGTAACGACATCACCAACGGGCACGAATACTAATACCAATACGCCAACGACAACCGGTGACGCATCAACAGCAAGTACACCGCCTGCTACTGAAACGGCTAAACCTAAACAGCCCGGTCATAAGCTGTATTTTTATAGTTTATATATGCATTTGGCGGATACAAAGTACTATGAGGATAACCCCAAAGAGCCTGCGCCGGCATTTTGGGAGCAAGATA